>CAYYJL010000147.1:0-6742 GCA_964472245.1 uncultured Ignavibacteriaceae bacterium
TGCTGGGAACATTGACGGGGTTCAGGCCTTATATAGTCTCCGTGTGGGGTACAGACATTATGAGTTTCCCGAATAAAAGCTCTATTCATCGTGCCTTTATTAACTGGGTAACCGGCAAACCCGATATTATTCAGGCATCCGGGGAATTTTTATGCCAGCGTGTGAATGAATTTAAACCACGTAAAGCTTTGGTTGTTAATTTTGGATTACCGGATATTTTTTATTCGAGTGATAACCAGATTATTGCAAATCCGAAAGTGGTAACACTCGGATCAATAAAATCTCTGGAAGAAAACTATGATTTAGCAACATTAATCAAGGCATTTGCAATCCTGAAAAAGTCATACCATATCAACAATATTGATCTGAGATTACGGATAACCGGCGGGGGGAGTATTGAATCCGCATTGAAGCGATTGGCAGATGAACTTGGAGTAGCCGATCTGGTGGACTTTGCTGGCAAGGTATCGTATTCTGATATAATTGAGCATCACGACCAAATTGATATACATGTCTGTCCTTCCCGCAGGGAAAGTTTTGGCGTCTCCATTTTGGAAGCAATGGCAAGAAGAAAACCTGTAGTTGCTTCGGATATTCCAGCTTTTGATGAACTTGTTCAAGATGGAATAACCGGACTGAGGTTTCGTGCAGGGAATGCTGAGGATTTGGCTGAAAAGCTTCAAAGCTTGCTGCAGGACCCGGCATTTGCGCAAACGATAGCAGACTCCGGTTTTAAAAAAGCGGAGCAGTATAAAATGACAGACTGCAGTAAGAAGCAGCTGGCAATATATACAGAATTACTGAAGGTAGTGCCATGATAAAAAGAACATTCTTTGTTGTCTTCCTGATAATTAGTTTTCTACCGGGATGGTTATATGCTCAGGAATTGTCAATGCCCGTTCATTCCCCTATATATAACTTTCTTTATAACCGCATGTTGGAAGGAGTGATTCCTGAGTATGATCCGTATAAGATACCTTTGACCTATACGAAATTACTCACGTATCTGGATTCTCTTGAAGCTCGTCAGTTACGTAATACCGGGTTTGTTGATCCTGAAATAGGAGAGTACACGGCAATGATGCAGACCGGAGCGGATGCAGAATTATCATTATTAGATGAGCCGGAACGAGTTGTAGAATATGTCTTTTCCCGGGATAAATCCGCGGTATATTCATATTCGGATTCGCTTATCACATTTTCTACTGACCTCATAGGAGATTTTACTTACCTGACTGCTGCGGAGCCATTTAAAGCCAATAGTTTTCTAATGAGCTATGGATTAAAGGCACAATTGGCTGCAGGAAAAAATCTTGCCTTTTCCCTGGCTGCATTAAATGGAAACGTGTACGGAAGCCGGCAAGCTGCTTTATTAGATAACAGGGTTAAAAACAGTTTTACCTTTAATTCAACGGGAATAAATAATTTTGATTATACCGGTGGATATATCCGTTACTCCGGTAAGTATGGAACTCTCTTTGCCGGCAGGGAGAAATTCCTTCTTGGTGCCTCTCAGGTGAACCGAAGTTTGATAGGGGAGGCAAAACAAGATTTTGATATGCTTTCCTACGACTTTTCATATAAAGCCGTTTCACTTATATTTTTCCATGGCTGGCTGGTAAACCCCTTAACCAATATTATTGTTGATTCTACTAAAATTGAAAAGTATAAACCCTCTAAATATATAAGTCATGCCAGATTTAATATAAACTTTAGTGATAATTTTCGGGCAGGCATAACTCAGATTATTATGTATGCATACCGTCAGCCGGAATTAGGTTATATGATTCCGTTTTTATTTTGGGAATCGGTACAGAGAAGTTTCAACGATCCGGATAACAGTTATTTGCTGCTGGATTTTTATGTCCGTCCTGTTAACGGAATAGGGATAACGGGCGAAATACTGGTTGACGATTTAAATTTTGATGCCTACTCTTCGGAAGGTTTTAACAGCACTCAAAACCAGACTATGGTCCGCTTGAGTGCCGGGTTTTCTGACCTAATACAGTTGAAGAATACTACACTTAATCTTGAATACACTATGATACGTCCCTATACTTTCTCCCACCCCGGGTATATGGATGCATTGAGTTTTACTAACAATGGTGTGCCTTTGGGTGACCAGATTAATCCTAACTCGGTTAACTATGGCATCCGCCTGAACTGGTTTCCGAGCACCCGGCTTGAGGCAGAATTAAAAATTAACTATTTAGTCCAGGGCAGGAACAAAATTGATGATTCCGGACTGCTGTTGGAAAATTTTGGGGGAGATATTCATCACAGTTATACATATTTTACACCAAAGTCCCAGGCTTTGTTGGAAGGGGAGAAGGCAAAAACTCTGTCCAACACATTTATATGCAGATACCGTGTCAGTCATCATCTTTTGTTCGAGTACTTTTTCCGTTTAAATTCAGAGGATTTTAAGGGAAGGAATACGAAGACATTTTTTACCGGTATAACCTTAAATTATGCCCCTTTCGGGGAAAAGTTTTGATTTTGGCAAAGCAAAGGTCATTTTTTTGCACTTGTAGAATAGCTACTTATTTTTCAAATTTCGATGATTCTAAAAATTCAAGAAACAATGCTGTCATCTTATAAAATTCTTCTTCTCTCTCTCATATTGCTAAATGCAGTTGATTTTCAGGCGCAAAATTACCGTATCCGGGAATCCAATTCCGAAACCATCACGGTTGAATTTGATTTTTCCAAATCTTTCTCGGTTCGGGAACCGTGGCTCCCTACAGAGTTTTTGCCTTTAGCGATTCCATTTGGCTCTCATCCGACCTTCAGGGTCATCTCATCTGTCGAAAAATCATTTGAGAATCAATTGGTTCTGCCATATCCTGATAACGAGGGATTTTTCGGGAAATACGATCCGCAAAATTTCAACAAAGAAGTATATGCCACAAACAAGTATTTTCCCGAAGAGGTGGTAAAACTTGAAGAACCTTATATTGTACGGTATGCCAGAATACTGCCTGCCGGAATTTCTCCGTTCAGATACAACCCTGTTACCAAAAAACTGATATTTACACAAAAGATTACCATTCAGGTCAAGTTTAACTCTTCACCCGGGATTGATTTCAAGCCGGTTAATGACCCTACAACAACATCATTCCTTAAATCCTCGGTCGTTAATTATGAGACCGGAAAATTTTGGATGGGTGAAGTAAAAGAGGTTGCAGACGGACCCGCGGGAACTGATTGGTACAATCCATTGAAGGAGTACTTTAAGATATTTTTATCGCAGGAAGGGTTGTACCGAATCTCATTCTCAGACTTGGTTGCAGCCGGGTTTCCATCCGGTGGTAATATTCCGGTAAAATCGCTGGAAATTTTAACCGGGGGATCAAGGATTCCTATTGAGGTCATTTCTCCGGCAGATACAATTTTTAATTCCGGTGATTACATACAGTTTATCGGCGGACCTCCTCCTGCAACACTCTATACAAAGAGTAATATATATAACCGGTCAAATATATATTGGCTTTCCTATCAGGCAGAGGTGGATACCTTTTTTTATAAATATGCTCGTTCCCGCCCGGATGCAGGGGATAATATCCTTCCGGGATTTTTCAAAGTAGATTTTTATGAAAAAGACAGTTTGTATGAAAGACTGGGTTATGCTATAAATGACCAAAGAGATTACTGGTATTGGGACAGGGCAACGGGCTACCGTGGTACGCCAACTTATCCTTTTATAGCCCAATTTAAACCGCTTAAGAATTTTAATACCAATTTCCCGCAGGTACGACTGCGGGTTAATATGCATGGTATGACTGAAAGCTCCTGTTTATACGGTCACAATGTCAGAATCGTGTGGAACAATAAAGAGCTCGGCATAGCTAAATGGAGCGGCCAGTCAGAACATACCTATGACCGGTATTTTGTTATATCACCGGACAGTTTTAACATTTATCCTGAAGGTAATTATATTCAGGTACTTGCCGATGGAAGAGTGTGCCATCCGGATTCGAGTGATGAAATCAGGGTAAACTGGTTTGAAATTACCTACTATTCGGATAACCGCGTTGCCGGTAATAATTATGTTGTTAATAATTCTTCCTCACAATTGGGGCTTAATATATTCCGCATCTGGCAATGGACAGATTCAACCATTAAGATATACAGCCCTTCAACCAAAAAGATTATTGATGATCCGTTATTTCTTAATGATGCTGACAAAACAATTTTATTTGCGGATTCAGCATTGGGTGTTCAATATTATTATGCTGTTGGTCCCAATGTATTTTTAACCCCTGACTCTATCCGCAAGGATATCTCTTCTGACCTGCTTAATACAACCCATGCAGCTGACTACCTTATTATTACTCATGCAGCTTTTAACGAAACTGCTGAAAGATTAAAACAGCTGCGGAGCACAAATTTTCCTGACGCAAATATTCCAAATCCCAGAATAAAAATAGTAGATGTGCAGGATATATATGATCAGTTCAACTTCGGATTGATGAACCCGTTTGCAATACAACAATTTATAAAATATGTATTTGAATACTGGGACAGGCCTGCAGTAACCTATGTGGCACTTTTGGGTGATATGAGTTATGATTACCGAAGATTGAGGGCAACCAGCAGGAGAAACTATATCCCCTCAATCCCGCACCATAGTTATACCTATGGCCAGGCAGCGAGCGACAACGGATTTGTCTGCGACGCCGGCAATGATATTATGCCAGATATCCATATTGGCCGGATACGTATTGAATCCAATGCAGAGGGAACAACCTATCTAAACAAACTTGAGGCATATCCCGGAGACCCGGCAAAAAAATGGAAGGAAAATATCCTTTTGATGGCATCAGGTCTGAGCAATGAGGATGAAAACCGCTACGGGTTTAACGATGCTTCCCAATATCTCTACAATGAATATATAGCCCCGGAAGGGTATGAAGCTTCAAGAGTGTACAGGTATCCAAATCGGCCTGAACACCTTGCATATGGCGGCAGTACATATGAAATCAGAAACTTTTTTAACAGCGGTGCTGCAGTAGCAAACTATTATGGACATGGCGGCGGATACCAGTGGGATGAGACATTCCTGAATGATGATATATATCTGCTCCAGAATGGCCTGCGAATGCCGGTGGTTTTATCAGTGACCTGTTATACAGCACATTTTGATAACCAGGATGTATTCGGTGAACAGTTTAACAAGGTACCCGGCAAGGGGAGTATTGCGTTTTTTGGCAGCAGCGGCTTAACTCACTGGGATATCGGAAAGTATATTAATAACCACTTTTTCCGTGAGGTCTTCAGAAATAAAAACTACATGCTGGGACCTGCCGTGTTAACTGCCAAAGCACTAACACCTCCGGTGGGTTTCTACGCTAATCAAATAGCTCTGCTGACTTTATTAGGGGACCCAGTATTAAAAATTGCACTTCCGGAAGATGTTGATTTTACTGTAAGGCAGGCGGATATTGTTTTTTCTAACAGCAGCCCTGTACTTGGGGATTCGCTTGATATTAAAGTCCGGTTTGGTAACGTCGGGATATACAAATCTGACTCGGTTTTTGTAGAATTGCTTTTTTCTAATGAGGATACAACCGGCGTTATAGGTTCACAAAAAATTGTGGGTTTCGGGAATCTAGATTCAGTGACCTTCTATAACTGGAAGCCGATTAGCGGAGGATTGTTTACCGTTACGGCAAAGATAAATCTCAGCAACCAAATATCAGAGGTTGATTACTCTGATAATGAGGCCTCATCCCAGCTTGTTGTATTTAATATTAATAATCCGAGTATTCTGTACCCTGCTGACGGAAAACGATTTACCAATGGAAATATAAATTTTGCGCTTTCTGATTACGGTCTTTACCTTGATAAGACTTTGTCCTACGTAATAGAAATTGATACTTCTGTCAGTTTTGTACATCCGATTATCAGTACTGCTTTACTTTCTCCGGTTGATGGAATCCTCAGCTACCAAACGCAGCTGACAGGAGGAAGTTATTTCTGGAGGGCGAGAATATTTGACGGTGAAAACTTTGGCAAATGGACTCCAACCCGCTCTTTCTCCATCGGAGATTCTGCTAAATCGGGATATATCCTAAGCGGTGACCAGTTGCAATTATTTAACCGCGAGAATATAAATTTTTCTCATGGGAATGGCACGCTTTCATTGAATGTTGATTTGCTGCCCCCAAAACCGCAGATAAACAGATTAATCAAAGAATTTAATCTGGATTCTACAATTTCCTATAATATGGGACTGAGCTGTTTGGCAACAGATGGCAAATATCTCTATGTTGCAAATCTTTGGTATTGGATGATTACTCTCTACGGGGATTCAACCGGAAGAACTAAAATATTCAAATTTGGTACCGGGAATGATGGAACCGTTGAAGGAGAGTACTATGGAGAAATACCCGGATTCCTCCATCGTATAGGTGACCAGATGGCATATCATTCAGATGGTTTCTTGTATCTGCCGATTTCGGATCCATACACATTACTCAGAGTAAATCCTGAAACAGGTCAAACGGATTCTGTTACCATACCAGCGGGGTTATTGGATAAATCCACGGGCAAGGTTCAAGCAGGTTCGTTCTATATCACATCGGACAGCCAATATGTATATAATGTTGCAACCCGTGATAGTCTGGAAAGAAACAGATACACAATACGAGTCTATGACCCGGCAAATAACTGGAGTCTTGTTGCTGAGCATTATTATGAAAATCTGAGCAGTTTTGTCGGTTTTGTAAACTTTTTTGTG
>CAYYJL010000148.1:0-6739 GCA_964472245.1 uncultured Ignavibacteriaceae bacterium
GTTTCCGAATATATCTTTGCCTGTGAAGAGTGCAATCCTTCCGTAACATCGGGAAAATTACTTTCTCCTGTTTGCGGCGGAGGCATCTTTGCTTTGGAAATTTTTGATGCTAATTCTGCGAGGTCATCGGTGACCAATTCATCTAGGGAAATCTGTATATCGGAATCACCGGCTGCAGGTTCAGCAGTTTCCGCCGGCTCGTCAACAAAGGTGGATCTTCTTGCAAGGGTAAACGGACTGCGGTGTTTCTTGATGTTTTCTATCTGTTCGGCATAGAACTTTAAGGTTTGTTCAGAACCGATGAGCATACTGCCATGCTGGAATGCTTTAACTGCATTTTCGTAATCACCCTGCAATGTAAATGCTTTACCTAAAATGATATATCCGGTTGAATAATCCGGATACGTTTCTAATCCGCGGCTGAGTATTTCTACCGCACCGGCAAGATCATTTTCATCAATTTTAGCATCAGCTTTTCTTACAAAAAGGGGGGTATTTGGATTAAAATCATAAATGAGGTCCACCTTTTCGGCGAACCTCTCTAATGCTGTTTTAGCCAAATCATCAGGCCTTTTTTGAGTATGCGTGCCTTATGGATGTATAAGAAACAAATGAGAATCCGATAAAGAACAATAACTGGAATGGTATTGCCGCAATTTCCATAAAGTAAATGGATGAAGCGATGCCAACCAGACAGTAAGCAGCCATTATGGTTTCCACAATGACCGATGTATCTAATTTTTTAACCAGATATTTATTGCTCTTCCACGTATCTTTTTTGCCGTCTACGTTAAACTTTGGTGTGCGCACAAATTCACTTTTTCTGCTCAGTAAACCTTCAATAACTGCCCTGGAGTTATTAACGGCAAAACCCATGCTGCCCGCCATAAATAACGGGAATAATACAATCTTCTTTCTCCAGTTGGCATGTATATCCTTCTGTGAGTAGAGATAAAACAGGAATGAGCTGATGAATGCAAAAACAAAGAGTGACATGATGGCAAAATATGCTTCATGTGAACCGCTGTTTTTAACATATATAAGCGGCACATTCAAAATGGCAGCAAGCAGAATAAACGGAAACACCAGATTGTTGGTCAGGTGGAATGTTGACTGCAGTTTTACTCTCAGCGGCTGATCTGATTTCCATACTAATGGTAAAATCTTTTTAGCAGTCTCAACAGCGCCCTTTGTCCATCTGAACTGCTGTGCCTTTAATGCATTAATTTCAGAAGGAAGCTCTGCAGGAGAGGTGATATCCTTCAGGAATACAAATCTCCAGCCATTCAGCTGTGCACGGTAGCTTAAATCCAAATCTTCAGTTAATGTATCTGAATGCCAGTTGCCTGCATCTTCAATACAATTTTTTCTCCAGATGCCGGCGGTTCCGTTAAAGTTGATAAAGAACCCTGCTTTGTTGCGCACATTTTGTTCAATAACAAAGTGACCGTCAAGGGCGAGCGCCTGAGTTTTTGTAAGGATGGAGTAATCACCGTTCAGGTGTTCCCAGCGGGTCTGAACCATGCCTACTTTTTCGTCATTAAAAAACGGGAGTGTTTTCTTCAGGAAGTCCGGCTGAGGTATAAAGTCAGCATCAAAAATTGCAACATATTCACCGGTTGAAATTTTTAATCCTTCTTTCAGAGCGCCGGCTTTAAATCCTTCGCGGCTGCCTCTTCTGATATGAGTAATGTTAAAACCGAGTTTCTGTTTTTCTTCAACTTTTCTGCGGACAATATCAACTGTTTCATCGGTAGAATCATCCAATACCTGAATCTCAAGCTGATCCATCGGATAATCAATCTGACAAACGCTGTCAATGAGCCGCTCTACAACGTATAACTCATTATACATCGGCAGCTGAATAGTAACCGTTGAGCCGGGGATTGCCTCTCCGGTCGGTTCAGGTTTTACGTGTTTAAATTTTCTGTAATAATAGATCATTATAAATCCGTGGCTTCCGAAAATGAAGAGGATTGATAATGAGATAAAATATGAGATGAGAACTATGTCATCCATTTATGTTTTCTTTCTTGTAATATTTTTTTACCAGCCAGAGACTGTGTCTAATAATATATCTTCTGTAATTCTAGTTAAAGCAACATCAACTGCAGCTGACTTTCCGGCAATGCCGTCAGAGGCAGGATAATCTCCAAAATTTGTAAATTGTTTTTCGTAAATGGTAATTTTCTTTACCAAATCTCTATATACAACACGAATGCCAATAGAAATTCTACGGGCGGCTACGCTCTCTCCGGGATTAACAACGGCGGGAGCGTCGGAAAAGGAAATTATCGTGCATTCTAAAATGGCATCTGCCTGAGTCCGGTCTGTTATTGAAAAATTATTATCTTCAATAAACTTTGTAGTCAAAAGTTCTGTGAAATTTTCTCGCAAACCGGCTTCGGCAGAACCGCTTCTGTCCTCTGCAAAAGGTATCGCTATCGTTTTTAAGTGCGTCGGTATGGAAGCGCCCGTAAACGAATAAGGACACCCCGCACATCCTACAAAAATAAGCAAAAAATACAAAACTAACAAGGCAGCTGCCAGTCTCACAAACAGGGTGCCAAGGGCTTCTTTTTTCATTAATCTGCTCCGTCCGGAAAATATTCATCAAGTTTACGGTATAAAGTTCTTGGGCTTATTCCAAGCAATTTTGCGGCTTTTCTCTTATTTCCCTTACCGGCTGACAATGCTTTGGCTATGACCTTTTTCTCAATTTCCCTCAGGTTCAGTTCTTCGTCAAAAACAGCATCTTTAATGGTTTTTTCCTTTTCCTGCCCGGCTTTTAATTCCTCAATCATTGCCTGGGTTTTAATAATGTCTTTTTTTATCTCAAAAAGTGCTCTTAACAAAAAATCATGTTCCAGTTCATCCGGAGTTTTACCAGTCGAAACAGGCAGATATTTATTAACTGTTTGCGTCTGGGGTGCCGGCGACAGGAGATTATCAAACGATGCCGCACTCAGCTCATTTTCGCGCGTCATAGCCATAGCAGTCCGGATGACATTGCGCAGCTCCCGTACATTGCCCGGCCAGTGGTAGTTTATCAGCCGCTGCAGCGCTTCGTCACTCACATGGAATGCCCGGCCGCTGTTCTTCTGCTCATACTCAGATACAAAGTGGGAAACCAAAAGTGGAACATCCCCCTTCCGCTTTCGTAACGGGGGAATGTGGATGATGACCGATTTTAGGCGGAAGTAAAAATCCTCCCGGAAACGATTCTTTTCAACTTCTGATTCAAGATTTTTATTGGTAGCAGCAATAATGCGTATATCCGTTTTTTGTACAGTCTCTGAACCAACAGGCATATATTCCTGATACTCAATAGCCCGCAGCAGTTTCACCTGCATGAGGAGCGGCATATCTGCAATTTCATCAAGAAACATCGTGCCGCCGTCAGCAAGTTCAAAGTACCCTTTTCGGTTTTCCGTTGCATTGGTGAATGAGCCCTTTTTATGCCCGAACAGTTCACTCTCAAAAATGCCTTCAGGTATTGCGGCACAGTTAATGCTCACTAAGCGGTGATCCTTACGGGGACTGTTTTCATGTATTGCCCTGGCAACAACTTCCTTGCCGGAACCGCTTTCTCCATAAATAAGCACAGATATATCCGCAGATGCAACCTGCTTAATAACCGAACGGATGGATTTTATCTCAGGAGAATCACCTATTAATCCATAATTGTTATTCATGCTTTCCCCGCTACCGTATGAATATCTTGTATATCACTGTTATCATAAAAGGTAAGTTCCATCCCGTCATCGGCTAAAGCAATTCTATCGCTGTATTTACTTGCCTGAACTGCCTTTCCCAAAATATCTCTGTTCTCATCATCGAGGTGAGTTAGTAAAAATGAAGTCTGGGAATAATATTCTGCAGCCGTGATAATATCACGCATGGTCACATGAGACATTTCGGATATATATATATCAGGATGTTTTTCAAAAAGATAAAGGTCTCTGGCTTCACCGATATCAGCAGTATAGATTATTGAGCTGTCCTTCAGCATAAATAAATAACTGCCGGAATGTGCTTCTAGATTACGCACCGTAAAATTTTGCTGATACGGTTTCAGATGGCTGTTTTCTCTTGATGTAAAGTGGATTTCGTCTGATACGGTTGTTTCCACCTTATCAGAAAATGGTACAATACGCAGTTCAAAATCCATCCGCTCTTCAAAGAGCAGAGTCGCGAGCAATATATTCCGCAGGTGTGCTTCATTCCGCTGATGAATATATATAGTAACGGGTTTTGTCCTGCCGGTAAGTTTCCACTGCGTAACCAATGAGGGGAGTCCTGCAATATGATCAGCATGAGTGTGGGTGATGAGTACGCTGTCAATAGTATCGGGAGCTGCTCCTCTGTTCAATAGTGCGCGGCAGATACCGTCACCGCAATCAACAAGCATTTGATGACCGTTTACACTCAGCAGCAGAGAAGAGTGATATCTTTGCAGCGAAGATTTAGCAGATGAGGTACCTATAAAACGTAAAGCAGCACTCATTGTTCCGGAGCGATGATTTTTGCGTTTGTTTTGAACTCGCGGTCAATTTTCTGTTTAACCGTTTCTGTTTCCTTTTCGGAATTAAACTCGCCGACCAGTACCACCAAAAACAAAGATCCCCCGATTTCTTTTTCTTCCAGAAATGTTTCGTATCCGGCAGAAACCAAGCCGTTCCGCAACCGCTCTGCATTGGTCTTATTCAAAAAAGCACCTACCTGCAGTATATATCCCTTTTGCTTTGGTTCGGAATTTTCCACAACACGGGGAAATTCCGGGACTGTCTGCACGGTTTCGGCTTCCTCTGAATAAAGCATTTTATCTAATTGTTTTCTGTAAGGTGAATTGGGATACTCTTTTTCTAACTTTGCAGCCAGTTCCTTAGCCCTGTTGTATGAACCAAGTGCATAATAATAGGAGTGCAGCCGGAAAATTGCGGCATCGTTATAAACATAATCGGGAAAAATTTTGAGCAGTTTTTCAAATTTGATAATACTGTTCTGCCCCTGATCGGTGGTGAGTGCATCTAAGAAGATATATCCTGCAGATTCTGTATTCTTTATCCCCGCCAGCAGCATACGCACGGAGTCTGCCTTGCCCCTTTCAATTAATTGCAGGGCTTTTATCATATCCGGTTCCTGCGCCGGAAGAGTACAATATAATGTGAGTAACAGTAAAAGCACTTTAGTCATGCGTATATACTCCGCTTGTTATACTGCCTCTGAACGAACGGGCGTTTCTCTCTTATCTTTCATGGCAGTAAATTCACCAAACAATGTAGCGGAAGTTCCTTTGGTAATTAAAACCTGAACATAATCCCCCTCACCAATGCCTTCAACCACGGGGAAAATAACAATCTTATTGGTATCAGTCCTGCCGGCAAAAAAGTCATCTGATTTTCTGCTGAGTCCCTCAACAAGCACTACTTCACTTTTACCAACTAATGACTGATTAATCTCAGCGGATATCCGTTGCTGATGGCTGATAATCTCCTGCAGGCGTTTTGTTTTCATCTCTTCGGTAACATCATCATCCATGCGGTGGGCTTTGGTACCCTCACGCGGGGAGTATTTAAACATATATGCGCCGTCATAACGAACCTTTGCCATAACATCAAGTGTTGCCAGATGGTCTTCCCAGGTTTCTGATGGGAATCCGGAAATGATATCGGTAGAAAAACTGACACCGGGAATTATCGTCCTTGCTTTTTCAATCAGGTTAAGATAGTGTTCCACCGTGTATGTTCTGTTCATCAGCTCAAGAATTCTGTTGGAGCCGGACTGCACCGGGAGATGTATATATTTACAAAGATTCTCATTATCTGCAATCGTTTGCAGCAGCTTATCGGACATATCCTTCGGGTGAGAGGTGGTAAAACGGATACGGATGTTTCTATCCACTTCCGCAACTGCCTGAAGCAAATCAGCAAAATCATATTCACCATCGCGGTAAGAATTCACATTCTGCCCCAGCAGGGTAACTTCACGGAACGCTCTTTCTGAAAGAATCCTGACTTCATCAACAACGGATTGCAGACTCCTGCTCCGCTCGCGGCCTCTGGTAAAGGGAACCACGCAAAAAGTACAGAATTTATCGCATCCGCGCATCACGGATATATATGCGCTTAATCCATCTTCACGGTAAGGAATAATATCATCGTAGGTTTCCGTGCGGGAAAGTTTAACACCTATCCCCTTTTCACCGGAAAATGCCTGTCCTATAAATTCCGGAATGCGGCGGTATTCATCAGGTCCCACAACCAAATCAACAACTTTTTTTTCTTCAATCAAATCCTTGCGCAGCCGTTCTGCCATGCAGCCAAGCACGCCGACAACCAAATCCGGCTTTCCGGCTTTCAGGGTTTTCAGATTACCCAATCTGCCGTAAATTCTCTGCTCCGCATTCTCCCTGATACTGCACGTATTCAGGAGAACCACATCAGCATCTTCAAGTTCCTGCGCCACTTTATAACCGTTTTCCTGAAGAATGCCCAATACCACTTCGGTATCAGCCACATTCATCTGGCATCCGTAGGTTTCTATAAAAACGCTGCTTTGTTTCTGATCTGTCATAAAGAAATTTTTAACCGCTGAAATTTAAATATAGTCTAAAGAGTTTAGAGGTACAAAGTTGAGGGCCTGCGGCAGGAGCTGCCGGGGTCAATCAAAACTGTGAAAAGATATAAAATATAATATTATATTTACAACAAGAACAGCAATGATGCCAAATACGGTC
>CAYYJL010000149.1:0-6736 GCA_964472245.1 uncultured Ignavibacteriaceae bacterium
CTTTTGCCGGTTTTCAGGTTATAAATAATAACCGCACCTGCTGCACCTGAAATTTGTGCGGTGAGATATATGCCTGCAGAAGAACCCGGAATCATGCCAAGCAGGAAGCACCCGAAATAAACAGCGGGATTAAAAACCGCTCCGGAAATACCGCCTGCAGTAAGCGCACCGGCAAGGACCGTAAAGCCGATGGCAAAACCGTAGATATTACTGCCGCGTGACTTTTTAAGCTCGGAGGTAAACAGTATCACATACATAAGTGCAAATGTGCATGCAAGTTCAGCAATAAAAATTTGTTCAGCGTCCGTAGTGATTACCATCATCGGGACATCATTCAAATATATAGCTGTTGCGGCTGCGGATAGTGCGGCGGTAATCTGCACGGGGATATATATAAGCTGTCCACGGTCGGTAAATCTATTTTTTAGCAAGAATCCAACGGTGACAGCGGGGTTGTAATGTGCGCCGGAGATACCAGCACCTGCGTAGATGATAAGAATCAGTACGGCTGCAACAAAAAATGGAATAGCATAGCCGGGGAGTCCGGTACCGGATAAGAAACCTATCGCAAGCATAAGCAGATAACTGCCTGCAAACTCTACAAGATGTTTAGCCATTTACAGCCGCCCGGTTTGGTACAATCACACACAATCCAGAATTATTCAAAATGACAAAATTACTCAACCTGCGAATGTCCGCGAACACCCCGGGCTAAAGTTTACAATTTCATAACATACCCGGGTTAAGTCCAAAGGTCAAACAGAATAACCGTCTGCATAATAACATTTCAGAATGAACAGCCATTCGGTTATTTTGCATATGAAAAAGAAAGAACCCGGGCAGAGAGACTTGAAAATTGACTTAAAAGAGCTGGTTAAAGAGGGGATAATTTCCGATGAAACCGCCGGAAACATAGAGGGCTATTACCGCGCCAAAAAGCAAAACAGCCAGAGTAAACTCCCCGTTGTATTTTCCATTATAGGATCGGTTCTGACCGGGCTGGGTATAATACTGCTGATAGCCCACAACTGGGATGCTATGTCACGAGAGATTCGTACTACACTGGGTCTGCTTCCTCTTTTTATCTCTTATCTGATTATTTGGTTTGTTATTCTAAAACGTAACGGCAGTGAAATCTGGAATGAAGGTGCAGGAGTGTTTCATTATTTTGCCGCTGGCGCTTCTATCGCGTTAATCAGCCAGGTCTATCAAATTACCGGGGAGCCGGGCGGGTTTGCCTTGATGTGGTCGCTGTTTTCACTCCCTGTTATATATATACTTAACTCATCAGCTGCTGCCGGTTTGTATCTTATCAGCATAACGGTATTCAGTCTAAGCTCCGGATACAGCGAGGGGGCAGGGTTCAACGGGCGGTATTATCTGCTGCTGCTTTCCGCACTCATTCCGCATTTTTATATGGTAGCCAGGCAGGGGAAATGGAAGTATCACGCGGTCATGCTGAGCTGGATTGTTAGCATTACGGGATTTTTTGTTTTGGTGACCTCAGATATTTTTCCCGGAGATATAGCACCGATTGCATTAATTGCCTATTTCAGTTTATTGTATATTGCCGGAATTAACCTGCGGGAAAAGCTGCCGGCATGGAACGGTTTCCTTTCCGGCGGTGCTGCCGGAGTATATATACTCTTGTATATTCTTTCTTTTGACACGGCGTGGAATCATGCGCATCAATTGAGCGGTTCGTATTTTATGAAAATTCCGGTGCTTCCTCCGGGCGGGCTGTTGTATCCGGGCATCATTATCGCTGCATTCAGTACGGTGTATGGCTGGCTGTTTGTACGTTTGGCAATTGACAAGGAGTATATACGCACTCTTGGCTCTCCGTTAATCCTCAGCTTACCTCTGGCTGTTGTGCTGTATGAACTTGCTCCGCTCAGCAGTGAGTTGGCTGTCATTGCGGTGAATCTGTTTATCCTGATTATAGGAGTATTGGAAATACAAAAAGGGCTGCGGGAAGACAGTCTGTTACGGCTGAACTACGGGCTGGTGGTTATTTTAGTGCTGGTTGTCTTAAGGTATTTTGATATGGATATGAGTTTTATTCTGCGCGGACTGCTGCTTATTGGTATGGGATTTGGATTTTTTGCATCTAATTACAAGTTACTGCAAAACAGAAAACGGCAGGGTAATGAAAGCTAAACTGCAAATTATTTTGTTAATGCTGACCGCGGCAGCACAATCGGTTGTGTTATATCTTATGGTCTCCCAAAATAATTCCGTGCTTTCTGAGGGTGATGTATATCGTTTCAGGATTGAGTATAATTATCAGCAGCATAATATATCCGGCAGGTATGTAAAGCTGCATTTTGCGGCAGAGAAAGTTGAGCTGCAGAGTGAAGTGTTGATTGAGCCGGGGAGCACGGTTTGGGTAAAGCTCGGGGTGGATAGTCTGGGATTTGCGATTGCCGATTCCCTGCTGCACAATGAACCGGAGGCAGAGATCCCCTATCTGAAGGCAAGATACCTGGGTTACTACCATGATGAAGATGGGGTTTATGCAACTGTTGAATATCCGTTTGAGATGTATTACATAAACGAAGAAGCAGCGGCAATGATTGATTCCCTCAACCGGGAGCCGGTCATCCCCGTGGATACTGTCTCACATCAAAAACCGTTTATTACCGATGGTTATGATGCGCCGCCTTCATATGCTGTGGTCAGAGTAAAAAAGGGGCGGGGAGCCGTAGAGGATTTGGTAATTTATGGAGTCTCCACGCGGTTGCGTAAAAAAACCGCCGGAATGTAGTCCCGGATTCCATAAGAAATCGGCTTTACACCGCCTGTTTATAGGGGAAATATTAACAATTTATGCAGATTCATGCAATTTTTAACGGGCATTGTCGTAATTTTCAGAATCCACTTTTCTTGAATATCATCTTAAATAATGGACGAAGAAAAATTAATAGAGTTGGCTAAAGCCGGTGACCGCAAGGCGCTGGGAGATTTAGTCAAGAAATATTCGCAGACTATTTATAACTTCTCCTACAAAATCTGCCGCGATCGTGAAAAAGCAGAAAACACGATGAGCGAGACGTTTTTTAGTATGGTGAAATCAATACATCAGTTTGACGGAAAGAGCAAACTTTCCACCTGGCTGTACAGAATAGTAGTAAATCACTGCTTTATGCTGGCACGGGCGGATAAGTCTCATCTCTTTAATGATCCGGAAACAGATGACGGTTTATTTGATGACCGCTATTTTACGGACTGGAGTACTCTGCCGCTGAAGTCGGTTGAGAATGATGAATTAAAAAAAGTTTTGGATGACTCAATCGCAAAACTTGGCCCCGATTACAGAATAGTTTTTATGCTGAGGGATATTGAGGGGAACTCAACAGAAGAGACAGCAGAGATAACAGGGCTCAGCGTTCCGGCGGTTAAATCCCGTCTGCACCGGGCCAGAGCATTTTTAAGAAAAGAAATAACAAAGGCGTTTCAGGAATGAAAGATAACAAAGTTCACTGCCGTGATGTGATGGAACATATCTGCGAGAACCTTGGGGAAGAACTTGCTACAAGAAAATGCAAGGCGATACGGGAACACCTTGCCGGATGCACCTGCTGCCAATCGTATTTTAAATCCGTTGAAATGACTATAGATTTTTACCGCAGTTATAATTTTGTAGCTCCGGATAAAGTGTGCGCAGATTTACTCAAAAAACTGGATCTCGAGGAATAATTTTTTACTTTCTTTTCTCTCCCTCAGGCACGCTGCCATAAACCTACAGTAGTATAATTTGCCGTTAATGGGTATATTTAAGGAATGAATTTCCCATTACCAATGTGCAAAACCAATATGATATCATTCCGCAGCTTACATCATCACCGATCCCTCTTATTTTTCTTAATCATTGTTCTCTTAACAACTACAAAAATCGTGGGGCAGAATATGGAACCCGTTGTTATGCCTATGCCGGAAAACATTTCGCTTTCTGCGGATAAATACCGGCTGACTCCTCAGTTTGATATATCTGTATTCGGCATTGAAGATAAAGATTTATACGCCTATGCAAGCAGTTTCCTCCGCCGGCTTTCCGGAAGGACGGGATTGTTTTTTCCGCAGGATTATATATCCGCCATGCACCGGCAGGACAGCTCAGATTTACAGATATATACGGAACAAAAAGGCAAACTGCAGATACGGGAGGATGAATCATATTTTCTGCGTATCTCATCCTCAACGATTACACTGAAAGCGGCAACTACATTCGGGAGCATGCGCGGGCTGGAAACACTGCTGCAGCTGCTGCGTGCCGATGAAAACGGCTATTATTTTCAGGGAGCACTGATAACCGATAAGCCACGGTTCACCTGGCGCGGGCTGATGATTGATGTCAGCCGGCACTGGATGCCGATGGATATGGTGCTGCGCAATATTGATGCGATGGCAGCGGTTAAACTGAACGTGCTTCACATGCACCTTTGTGATGATCAGGGTTTCCGCGTTGAGAGCAAAAAATATCCAAAGCTGCATGAACTTGGTTCAGACGGGTTCTATTTTACCCAGGAAGAAATCAAAGCAATTATCAAGTATGCAGGAGCAAGAGGCATCCGCGTATATCCTGAATTTGATGTGCCGGGTCATGCCTCAAGCTGGTTCCCTGCTTTTCCGGAACTTGCATCCGGACCTGGTCCTTATAAAATAGAACGCAACTGGGGCATCTTTGACCCTACTATAAATCCAACTATTGAGCGGACGTATGAGGTTCTAGATACGTTGTTCAGTGAAATGGCTGCCTTGTTTCCGGATGAATATTTTCACATCGGCGGTGATGAAAATAACGGCAAGCAATGGGATGCAAACCCTGATATACAAAAATTCATGAAAGAAAACGGAATAAAAGATAATCATGAATTGCAGGCACATTTTAACAAACGGATACTCGGTATACTCACCAGGAACAATAAAAAGATGATTGGCTGGGATGAAATTTTTCAGCCGGGACTGCCGAATGATATCGTTATACACTCCTGGCGAGGGGTGAAGTATTTATCCGAGTCTGCACAGAAGGGATATATGGGAATCCTCTCCAACGGATATTATATAGATTTAAACTCACATGCAGAGTTTCATTACTTAAATGACCCAATACCGGAGAATACATCCCTTAGTGCGGAAGAACAAAAACAGATACTTGGCGGCGAGGCAACCATGTGGGCGGAGATGGTAACCAATGAAAATGTTGATTCACGAATCTGGCCGCGCACGATTGCCATAGCGGAAAGATTCTGGTCTCCGCAAAATGTGAGGGATGTGGAATCCATGTATATACGGATGAATGCAATAAGCCCTCAGCTGGAAGAGTTGGGTGTTAATCACCTTAAAAATTATGAAATGATGCTCCGCCGCCTGACCGGTTACCGTCCCTATGATGATTTGAAGGTGTTAACCGATGTGGTTGAGCCGGTTAAGCAGTACACCCGCCACAGACAGGGGGTTAAATACACAAGCTATTCTCCCTATACAAGAGTGGTTGACGCAGCACGCCCGGAAAGCATGACAGGGCGCAGAATACGGATTTTGCTGAATCAGGCACTAAATGGTGATAAGAGCGGGTTTACAGAACTGAAGGCAATGCTCAGAACGCTGGAGCAGAATCATAAGAAACTCCTGCCTCTCATGGAACTTTCCCCCGTGTTGAGGGAAATTGAGCCCATTTCAGCAAATCTTTCCTCACTCAGCACATTGGCACTGCAGTGCCTGGAATATGTTGAAAAGAAGTAAAAGCCCCTTTTAAAATGGCATAGGGAGTCGGAAAAAATCCTGAATGAAGCAGCCAAACCCTATGGACAGACGGAGATTCCGTTTACTCAGGCAGTGAGTGACTTTGTGCACAAACTTGCAGGAGGCCGGTAACTTAACTCAGATATATATGCTCTTCAAGGGAAAGAGAAGAAAATATGTCCCGCTCGTGTTTACTTTAAATACTATAGTATTATTATATTTGTACAGAAAATAAAACAAAGGAAGCGATTGTGAAGAAGGTACTTAAAATAGCGCTCTACGTACTGGCGGGGGCATTTGTCGTAATACAGGTAATTCCGGATGGATTACCCCGTGAAAATCCTCCTGTAGAAACAAGCGTACAATGGCCGAGCGATGAAGCAAAAACCCTGTTTTACAATGCGTGTGCAGACTGCCACAGCCACGAAACAAAATGGCCCTGGTACAGTTATGTAGCTCCCATTAAGTGGGGTGTAAAAGAACATGTTGTTGACGGAAGAAAGCACTTTAATATTTCCGTAAAAGGATTTGGGAAAGATGCTAATGAAGCAGGCGAAGTAATCAGAGAAGATTATATGCCCCTTGAGCAGTATCTTATCATGCACTCCGAAGCTAAATTAACAGCAGCACAAAAAGAGACACTGGCAAATGCATTAGATATAATGTTTGCCGGCGGCGGGGAAGAGAAATCCGGAGGAGCAGCATCCGACTCATCATCAGGCAGTGAATCCCACGAGGAAGAACATTAATATATAATGAAAGCGCCGCCCGATAGGGCGGCGTTTTCATTTTAAATAGGGGGAGATATATATAGTTAGAGGAACTTTTAGTATGGTGTTCCGCCGGCTCTCCCTGCCTTCAAAGCAGACATATACCAGGCAAACTCATCAAGAAACTTTTTACTCCTTCTTTCATAATCCCCGTTTTCTGAATTGCCGTTGTCATCAAGTGAAGTATGTACCTTAGAAATTGCAAGTGCAGTTGGGATGGG
>CAYYJL010000150.1:0-2419 GCA_964472245.1 uncultured Ignavibacteriaceae bacterium
ATGGTCCCAATGATGTTCGGAATACCACCTATGCCCTGACAGGCGCACGAGTGGTTTTTAACTGGGATTCAGAACCGGTTCCGGCAACCGTAATTATTAAAAATGGAAAAATCGTATCGGCGGGGAAAGATGTTAAAATTCCCGCTGACGCAGTGGAAATAAAATTAGACGGAAAAATTATTTACCCTGCATTTATTGATTTGTACTCCGGCTACGGACTTCCTGTGCCGCAAAAATCCCCGGGGACACCGGGCAGGCCGCAATATGACAGAACTACCGATAAACAAAGTTACTGGAATGAAGCTATTCGTCCGGGTAATGAAGCTGTTCAAAAATTCAGTGTAAATGAAAAAGAAGCTGATGAACTGCGTAAGCTCGGTTTTGGTGCCGTGCTTTCTATATATAAAGATGGCATTGTCCGCGGAACATTTCCATTCCTGTTTACCGGTGAGGGGCACGAGGTGGAAAACATTTTTGTCCCGAATGCTGCTGCAGGATACTCATTCAGCAAAGGGACATCAAATCAGGCAAACCCAAACTCTTTAATAGGTGCAATTGCTCTGTTGCGGCAGTTTTACCACGATGCCGCCTGGTATGAAAAAAATTCCGGAAAGGAATACTATGAAGCACTGGAATCCTATTCTAAAATCAAAGGAAAACTGAAAATCTTTGAATCTGAGAACTGGCAGAACACGCTCAGGATTAATGATGTTGCAAAGGAATTTAATGATACATATATAATAAAAGGGGGCGGCAACGAGTATCAGCGGATAGATGAAATGAAAAATACCGGATTCCGGTTTATTCTTCCGCTTAATTTTCCCGATGCTCCCGATGTTTCAGACATATATACGGCAGATGCAGTTCCCTACTCTGTCCTGAAACACTGGGAACTTGCACCGGCGAATCCTTCCTATTTCGTTCAGCAGAATATCCCGTTCGCCTTTACCTTGGACGGACTTAAGGATAAGAAACTCTTCCGGAAAAATATCGCAAAGTCACTAAAAAACGGTTTAGACAAAAAAGCCGCTTTCAAAGCTTTAACTGCCGGACCTGCGGCTATCCTTGGCATGGAGTCACAAATAGGCGCAGTCCAAGCCGGATATATCGCAAATCTGGTGGTGGCTAACGGTGATATTTTTAATGAGAACACAACATATGTAGAAACGTGGGTTAATGGGAAAAGATACAAAAACACATCAGTCCCCGATATTGATATACGAGGCACATACTCACTTACGGCCGGAGAGCTTAAGGCAACACTGGTTATTAAGGGAAAGATGGAAACTCCTGAAGTTAAAGTTGAAAATAGTTCTCTTTCAGGTAAAATATCTCTCTCTAACACTGTAATCTCGTTAACCCTCCGTTCTGCAAAGTCTGATACCGTATATATGCTCAAAACGACCAAGCTTTCAGCCACAATGCTCGAGGGAAACGGTACTGCGCTTGATGGCAGTGATATAAGCTGGAGCGCCTTAAAAACAAAACCATTTGAAGAAGCGAAACCAGAAGAAAAAGCTCAACCGGTATCCGGTGAAATTTTGTATCCCTTTGAAGCTTACGGCAAAAAGCAATTGACGGTAGAATCAAAGCCGCTGCTTATTAAAAACGCGACCGTATGGACTAATGAAGCAGAAGGTATTCTTGAAAATACTGATATCTACCTTGAAAACGGTAAAATTAAAACCATCGGCAAAAACTTAACTGCCCCTTCAGGAGCAACTGTTATAGATGCATCAGGAATGCATGTAACGCCGGGTATTATAGATGAACATTCTCACATAGCCGTGACAGGAGGGGTTAACGAGGGGTCACAATCATCCTCGGCTGAGGTAAGAATCAGCGATGCTGTTAACTCGGAAGATATAAATATATACCGGCAGCTTTCCGGCGGGGTTACCACCATCCAGCAGCTGCACGGCTCAGCAAATCAGATCGGCGGGCAGTCTTCTATTATAAAATTGAGATGGGGCAAAACTGCAGATGGATTAAAGTTTGAAGGAGCACCCGGCTTTATTAAATTCGCCTTGGGAGAAAATGTAAAACAATCCAACTGGGGTTCGGAGGTAAATACCCGATACCCGCAAACCAGAATGGGTGTGGAACAATATTACTACAATATGTTTACACTTGCGAAAGAATATGCAGCAGCTAAAAAGCTCGGCGGTATCACCTTCAGAAAAAATCTGGAATTGGAAACTCTGTTGGAAATTCTTGAAAACAAACGGTTTATCACCTGCCACTCTTATGTACAGTCAGAAATTAATATGCTCCTGCATGTGGCTGATTCAATGGGCTTCCGTGTCAATACCTTTACACATATACTTGAAGGATACAAAGTCGCCGATAAAATGAAGCAGCACGGAGCATCTGCTTCTTCATTTTCAGACTGGTGGGCGTATAAATTTGAAGTATATGA
>CAYYJL010000150.1:2519-6731 GCA_964472245.1 uncultured Ignavibacteriaceae bacterium
CACCAACGAAATTGCAGCAGAGCGGAGACGGTTGATGATTAAAATGACCGAAGCCCAGCGCAGCGGTGAGCCAACCGTTAAGGTGGAAAAGAAAAAGGAAATTCAATATGAATGCGAAACTATGCTGGAAAACTATGAAGAGGAGATACGATAATGAAGTTTATATATAGTTTACTGATACCGGCTCTACTCCTCATTGTAACACCGGAGCTTAATGCTCAAAAACCACTACCTGCTGCACAGCAGAGTAAATCCATACTGATTAAAGGGGGCATTCTTCATACCGGTTATGGAAAAGTGATTAATAATGCTTTGCTTGGGTTCAAAGGCGGATATATCACGCTGGTTGATTCTGCTGCTGGAAGTGCAAATATATCCGGATATGATACAGTGATTACCCTCAACAATGAACATATACTCCCCGGCTTTATCGCTGCAAATACCACTATCGGTTTGGTTGAGATTGAAGCAGTCCGGGCAACAAGGGATATGAGTGAAACAGGCGATATAAACCCGAATGTCAGAGCTGTTATTGCCTATAACTCAGACTCAAAAGTTATCCCTACTGTTCGTGATAACGGAATACTTCTTGCACAGATTACCCCAACAAGCGGCTGGCTTTCCGGTACATCATCGGTAATGAATCTTGACGGCTGGAACTGGGAGGATGCAGTATTAAAAGAAGATATCGGTATTCATCTGAATTGGATGAGTGAAAACTCATTCAGCAACAGGGAGCAAAAACTTACTCCTGCAGAACAATATGGTTCGTTCATTCAGCAGATCCGCACCCTCTTTTTGGATGCAAAGGCGTATTCAGCTGCTGTAAATCCCGCTGTAAAAAATCTGCGGCTGGAATCGCTTCGCGGCTTGTTTACCGGAGGTAAAAAGTTGTTTATCCATGCAAATTTTGCAAAGGATATCGTTAATGCGGTAACACTTGCTAACGAATGCAGTATTAATAGTATAGTAGTTGTTGGCGGCGGAGAATCGTATAAAATTACCGATTTCCTCAAACAAAACAATGTATCAGTCCTTATCCGTAAAATACATTCACTTCCACTTTCATCATCGGAACCAATTGACATGCCGTTCCGCCTTCCATATATATTAAAAGAAGCGGGAATCTTGTTTGGTTTTGACTGCGGCAGTGAATTTACTGAAGTGAGGAATCTCCCCTTTATTGCGGGGACAGCAGCCGGGTATGGCTTAACCCATGAGGAAGTTATTACCGCTCTTACCCTCAACACTGCAAAAATTCTGTCCATTGATGCTTCAGTCGGTTCACTGGAACCCGGAAAACTGGCAACGTTTTTTGTTTCTGCAGGTCATCCGCTTGAGATCACCGGCAATCTTGTGATTACGGCATTTATTACCGGCAAAGAGCTGGATCTCCGTAATGAACAGAAAGAATTGTATAACCGTTATCTGAATAAATACGGTATCAGAGATTAACTTTTAGTTGAATATTTATGGATAGTACCGCCCGTTAAACCGGATACGGGCGGTAGTTGTCCAATCCGCATGTGTGTATAAATTTGACGAGGATTTGTTATGAAATCGGCCTTACTCTGTTTTTGGGTTACCTGTCAGTTTGCCCTCATCTCCCAATCCCCCGGTATTGAAGTAACCGCCTGGAAACTTAATACAACGGGTCTGACCGGATATAACGGGATTGCAGCTGATGTACAGAGAGTACAGTACAGTGACAGCAATGTATATATCAGCGCAACAGGTATCCCTTCTCATGCTATCGGACCCTGGACGGCAAATCCCAACCAGGCATCAAATCAGAATTTCAGATTTAAAATAAAACGAAGCCCTCAGGTTCAAAATGGAACAAAAACCACTGTCGGACTGGGTCAGGTCGGTGTTTGGCTTAACGGTACTGTGTTTTATAACCCCAAAGATGCATTTTCGTATCAGAATCAGGGTTACTGGTTTCAGAATGCCGTGTATGTAGAGGCGATCAGCTTTGATGTTTGTTACGGCCATCCTGATCAGCGGGGCAGATATCACAATCATCAAAATCCCCGTTGTGTATATGAGGATGACAGCACAGCACACTCCGCTTTGCTTGGTTACGCCTTTGACGGATTTCCTGTTTACGGCCCACGCAGTTACGCTAATCCTGATGGCAGCGGCGGAATCAAACGCATGGAATCCTCATACAGAAAGCGCAATATCACGACACGTACCACATTACCAAACGGTACAGTTTTGCAGCCAAATCAATACGGCCCTGCTGTCAACACCCAATATCCGCTTGGATATTATATAGAAGATTATGAATATGTTGAGAACCTGGGAACACTGGATATTCAAAACGGAAGATTTACTGTTACGCCCGAATATCCCGCCGGAACCTATGCCTATTTTGTAACTATTGATGCGTCCGGTGCAACACAGTATCCGTATATAATCGGACCCATGTATTACGGAGTTGTTGAAACAGCAAATTTGGGAAACGGCCAGGCAACTATATCAGAACCTGTGCAGGATTATACGGGAGCAACAGACATGTCTCCTTCTGATGAAACAGAACTGACAGCACAGACAGCTGTATATATCTACCCAAATCCGGCTTCTGCTAACATCACCACGCAGATACGCGGATCCAACGGTGGAGAAATATCCATCGTTAATGTTCTAGGTGAAAAGGTAATTTCGGCGGGGTTTGCAAGTGCAAACGAATATCGGAACATTAATTTGGGTACGCTTCCACCGGGTATATATTTTCTTTCCGTAAAAACCGCAACCGAAGTTTCTGTGTCAAAATTAATAATTTCCCGATAACTAATATTCCAAAATCGAGTAGGAGGCGGGGTCTCCCCGCCGTCCTCTCACACCACCGTACGTGCCGTTCGGCATACGGCGGTTCGATAAACAGACCATTTCTCATAGGTTTTTGTCATTGGCACATAACCCTGAGTTTCAAAGTATTTGTTTGTTAGAGTGTGGGTTAATATTCCTGAGTGTGCGGTTCTTGCGTAGCTTTTCCGGGTGTTCCCATTCCGCTTTGCTTTCCATGCCTCCATTCCCAGTTTTATAAGTTGCCTTACTCGGTTGGATGGTTTCTTCCAGCTTTTCCAGATACACATTCGGAGTCGTGTTCTTACCATTTCATCTAACCTTTGGACGTAGCTTCGGCAGTCTGCTATGGCACTATAGGTTGTCCACCCGATAGTAACTTTATTGATTTGCCTGAGTCTCTCCTCTATGGAGATACTGCGGTTCCTTTTGGTTAGACGCTTTAGTTTTCCCTTTATCCGTCTTATGGTTCTGGCACTCAGCCGTATTCTGAGGGTGCGGCCTTGCAGTCAGTAGAATGAGAAGCCAAGCAGCGTACTGCCAGATGCTGTCTGTATACTGCTTTTCTGTCTGTTTACTTTCAGCTTCAGCTTTCCCTCTATATATATTGTCAGACCTTCCAGTATGCGTTCCGCTGCTTTCTTGCTTTTAACATAGATATTGCAGTCATCTGCATACCGGACAAACTCATGCCCCCACTTTTCCAACTCCTTGTCAAGTTCGTCCAATACGATGTTTGGTAGCAACGGACTGAGCGGGCTTCCCTGTGGTGTTCCCTCGGTTCTTCTGCTTACTACTCCATCCTTCATGATTCCACGTGTGAGGTATCGCCGGATAAGTTTCAACAGCCGTTTATCGGTTATTTTCATTGCTATCCGGCTCATCAATCGGTCATGGTTGACCTTGTCAAAGAAGTTCTCCAAGTCCAATTCTATGACATAGATTTTTCCCTGATTTACGTACTGCTCTGCCTTGCGTACTGCTTGGTGCGCAGACTTCTTCGGGCGGAAGCCGTAACTGTTATCCGAGAATTCAGGGTCATATATCTTGCTGAGTTCTTGTGTTATTGCCTGCTGTATCAGGCGGTCTATTACTGTTGGGATACCTAACTTTCGTGTGCCTCCGTTGGGTTTTGGTATCTCAACTTCCCTTACTCCATTGGGGATATATCTGCCTTCTAACAATTCAGCTTTGATTCCCTCCCAGTTTTTCTCCAGGTACTCCCGAAGTTCTCCTGTTTCCATCCGGTCTATTCCGGCGGCTCCGCCGTTGGTGACTACCTTCTTGAGTGCTCGTTTTATGTTCTCTTGGCTGAGTATGCTCTCCAGCATTTATTTCCTTTGTTTGTCTTTGTTGGCTGGCTGTCTCTTGGTTGGTGCATCCGGCAGGTCTGTTCTCTCC
>CAYYJL010000151.1:0-6690 GCA_964472245.1 uncultured Ignavibacteriaceae bacterium
CGAGCATATCGTATATACGCACCGTTACGTGAGATTCAACCGGTAATGCAAAGGTTATAACCGTTGAGGGGTTGAACGGATTAGGATAGTTCTGTCCGAGTGCAAACTCAGTTGGTATTTCTCCTTCACCAACACTGGTCGGCAGTGCAGGGATAAATCTTTCAACCTGTGAATAAGCAGAATAATTACCTGCTGCTGATTTGGAACGGACTCTCCAATATAACGGAGCCCCGCCCGGAAGAACAGAAGCAGCATATTTTCTTGCAGTGATATTTTCTACTGTAACCGGAGCTGCAAAGTCAGGTGTGGTTGAATATTGCAGTTCGTAAGTAAGTGCACCTGCCGGAGCCACAGGGAGAATCCAAGAGAACTCTGCACTGTTAGTCGTAAGCGCAACACTTGCAACAGGGCTTCCGCCAAGAGGTCTGACCGGAGCAGCACCTGCATTGGTGACAAATGTTTCTGTTGGTGAGTAAGCTGAGTATGCACTGCCGTTAAAGGTTCTTACTTTCCAGTAATAGATAACACCCGGAACAAGTCCTGTCAGCTGTGTTGTCTGGTTTGCAGTATTGACTACAACCTGATTACTGAAATCAGATTCGCTTGCATAAACAACCTGATAACTGATGCTAGGAGCTGAACCGTTCATATACCAGTTCAGGTCTACCGTTGTGCCTGTTGAAGCACCGCCGATTGGCCAACTGAGAATCGGTACCAATGAGCCGGTGTTGCCGGTTATGGTGAAAGATTCAACAAAGGTATAATCACTGTTTGCAATACCATTGTTAGCACGTACACGCCAGAAATATGTTGTTCCCGGAACCAAGCCGGTTGCATTATAAGAAGTGGTATTTAAACCGCTTATTGAGGAAGTAAAGTTTGAATCGTTTGCCTTCAGCTGCAGTTCATAGGTAACTGAAGCAGCAGAACCGACTATGTACCAGTTGAGTGTTGCTGAGTTTGTATATATCAGCTGTCCGCCAATCGGATATGAAAGGAACGGTTTCAGTTCACCGGTAACACCAAAGGTTACAAACGATGCTTCATCCGACCAGTTTGAAACTGCAGATCCGTTGTCAGAGCGGACTTTGAAGTAGTATGTTGTACCCGGCAGCAATGCAGGTAATGTATAATACATGTTACCAATGTTGGTATATGTAGGATTACCCGTAAAGGAATTATCAGTACGGATTTCTATATCATAGGTTAATCCGGTTCCAAGTGAGGTAGCCAGATACCAATAGATTGTTGGTGTGAGACTATATATCGTAACACCGCCAAACGGATAAGATACAAGCGGAGTCTGTGGAGTTCCGCTGTTTGATACTGCTGTAACAAATACTGCTGTTGAAGTCCAGTCAGAATAAGAAACACCGTTATGTGAACGAACCTGCCAGTCATAGGAGGTGCCGCCGGTCAAGCCGTTCCAGGTATAACTGAGTGAAGCACCGACGTTTACGGTATCTTCCCAGCTGCCTGAGGATGTTGCTTTATAACGTACTTCGTAAGTATATCCGAAGGAGTTATACGGGAAGTACCAATACAGGGTTGGGTTATTGGTAAACACAGTTGCTCCACCAATCGGGTAGCTCTGAATCGGAAGAGAAGCTGTTGTACCAAATGTGGTAAAGCTTTCTGTAACAGAGTATCTGATAACGCCATTTACATTTTTGGTACGGACTTTCCAGAAGTACTGTGTTTCTGGAGCAAGGCCGGATATCTGATATTCGATATTTGTGCCTGCATCAGCGATGGTGGTTTGTGCCGGCGGGAATGTGCTGTCCACAGAATACAATACATCATATGATATACCGGTGGAAGAGACATTGAGATTCCAGTACAAAGTAGGACTCAAAGAGTTAACCGTAACATTTGCAATAGGGAAAGTCAGATACGGAATAACCTCTAAAACAGTTCTGAATGTTCTTGATGACCATGGAGATATATCAGGGTCAGCATTTTCTGCATAGACTCTCCAGTAGTAGAGAGTGTTATTTGCAAGAATACTGTCTATATACATGGTAGTATCGGTCATGGTACTGTCATACATGAGGGTACCAAAAGCCGGGTCAGCAGAAAACTGCATTCTATACTGATCTGCACCAAGTACTGTTCTCCAAACTAAAGTAGGATGAATCGGGTTGCCCGGTGAAAGATGTCCCGGAGAAACGAGAAGCGGCTGATCAATTTCTGTACGGAAAGTACGGGAAGTTGAAAAGACTGTTTCGTTTGGACCGTCAAAAGCACTTACTCTCCAGAAGTAATTTGTATAATAAGAGAGCGGAGTTGTTAAAGTTCTGTTGCTGGAACCAATACCTGTTATGTTTTGAACAACATTAGTAAAACCTGCATCGGTTGCAATCTGTAAACGGTAGCTTGTTGCGCCTGTTACATCATCCCAGTCAAAAACGGTGAGTACCGGCTGAACAATTGCATTATCTGCTGGAGATGAGAGAACAGGAGTGGTGATTAAGGTTCTGAAATTAAAAGCAGAAGAGTAGTTAGTTGTTTCAGAACCATCTGTTGCACGGACTCTCCAGTAATAGACTGTATAATAGTCTAAGGTTGTTGTAAGTGCATACGATGTTCCGGTTTCGCCGGTAGAGCTTTCAACAATAGAAGAGAAGCCGTTATCAGTGGCAACCTGAAGGTCATAGGAGGTTGCACCGGAAACGGAGTTCCAGGTGATGGTTGGTGTTCTTGAAGCAAATATACTTCCGTTAGAAGGAGTACTTAAAGCAGGTACCGAAAGAACAGTTCTGAAAGTAAAAGCAGATGAGAAATTACTGGAGTCTGAAGCTGTAAATGTTTTAACTTTCCAGTAATAGCTGGTATAGTAACCAAGTGGAGACCAAACAGCATACGATGTGCCTGATACAACAGTATCTTTAAGAATGGTTGCAAATCCGTTATCGGAAGCAAGCTGCACTCTGTAACCTGTGGCGCCTGCAACAGAATTCCAGCTGAGTGTCGGAGTCCTGGACTGCGCAGTTGCGTTATCAGCCGGTGAAGAAAGTACAGGAGCATCAGGAGCAATAGAACCGGTACCTAAGGAACCGGAACCGTTAACCTGCTGCGCGTATATATCCTGGTTTCCGTTACGTAAATCATGCCAGTTAATGATTGCACCGCCTGCCTGATCGGAGACGATATTCAGCGGGGCTGTTTGGGTAGAAATATTAGTTGAAATTCCGATTCCGCCTGCTGTCCATAATGCGCTACCATTGTTATCAACTCTCTGTGCATAAATATTTAAGGTGTTGGCAACCAACCATCCAACAATTGCACCCCCGGCTCCATCAGTGGTGATGACCGGTGTGTTGTGATTATCGGGTGCAGCAGAAAGTAAAGTTCCCCCGGCAGACCAGGGTTTAGACCCCGCCGCGTCAATTCTCTGGGCATAGATTGAGCCAAGGAATGTATTGTTAGAGTAGTTACGATATGATATGATTGTGCCCGATGCTCCATCAGATACCAAAAGTGGAAAAACAGGTTGCTCTAAGGCAACTCCCGCAGAAACAGCAATTCCATTATTACCCCATAATTTAGTACCGCTGCCATCCAGGCGTTGTGCATATATTTCCTGTTGGGTTCTTGTTTCATCCCAAACCAGAATAATGCCGCCTGCACCATCTGATATTACATCCCGTAAGTAAGCGTTGTTACCTGTATAATTGCCTGCTAAAATGCCCGCAGCACCAAACGCAAGAACGCCGCTGGCATTAGTCTTTTGAGCAGTTACGCGATAGGCATAACCATTTGATTCATCATCAAAAACAAACCAGAAGCCGCCTGAGCCATCAGTAACAACACGGGAATTATTTTCCGCCTGAGCGTTATTGACTATTTTAATACCGTACTGTGTCCATTGTTCCACGCCGGACCAGTTTAATTTTTGAGCCCAGATACCAACTTCGCGGCTGTTTGCACCGCCTTCGCGCTGATCGGTCCAAGATACGACTATATCATTGGCATCTGCGTATATACTCGGCTGTGTCTGATTATTGTTGCCCGGCTCTCCACCGGTGATGTTTAGGCCATCTGTAGTCCATTGTGGAGCTCCGGAACTGTTAATTCTCTGAACATACACATCGTTATGAGTACTGCGGTTTTCATGCCAGGCGATAACAGCACCGCCTGCATTATCGGGTGCGATAACCAGTCCGCCGGGAGTAGAAGAAGTGGTGGTCAATCTTACTCCGTTGGCAGTCCACTGTGCAACACCGGACCCATTAAGTTTTTGAATATAAATTTCTGATTGGCCGTTACGGTTGTCAACCCAGGCAGTTATAATGCCTTTATTGCCGTCGGTGACGGATACCTGATTGCTTTGTGCACCGGTTGCAGCAGTTATAACAGTATTAACGGTGGGATCATTGCTCCATTGAGCATGGGCAACAGGTGTCATCAGTAACGTCAGAATGAAGATACCAATCCCGCGAAAAGTAATTGATCGTAAAAAACTCATCTCTTAACCTCTTAAAATTGTATGAGAAAATAACTGCCGACAGTACAGCTATAAACTATCTGACAGATATATGCTGCAGAATAATGGTGAGATCAGATTATCTATAAAGAAAATACACACGCGATATTACGGACCCTCCCTAATACCGCCTGATTAACTCAACAAAACACATACAGCAAAGGAGACTTTTTGCAAAGTTTACCTTAGAAGACAAGGAAAGATAGTGATAATAACCATTTTATCAATAGGGTATGGACAATAAATTAATAATTTATTAGTTGTTAACAGGCAACCAATTTTAATAATTATTTACCCCCGGGCTGCCGGGTTGCATTGCTCAGGCCGGCAGAGGCGGAAGAATTGGGGTTTACGACGCTAAATCCTCAGGAATGGGCTGTTTCTCAGACTTAGAGCCAAATTCGGCTGCAGCTGATGCGCAAAATCCCATCAAAAATGTGATGGATTTTTCCGGGGTTTCAAAACGGTTTTCAACGATGAGTTTAAGAGAATCTTTTTCCTGGCGGAATTGTATTGTTTCTTTATATGATCTGAGAATCAGCTGCATCAGGACGGCAAACTTGCCTTCGTAAAAGTCATTTTTACCGGAGGGGAGTGATATAAAAATAGTTTTACGCTGAATGTTAATCCTTTCAAACAGGGCACGTGAGGCAGCCAGTTTGAGAAGGGCAGCCGCAAACAGGCGGTTAACAGTTGGAGGTGTTTTACCGAACCGGTCAATAATTTCCCGGCGGTAGTCTTCCAACTCATTTTCATCAGTAACGGAAAACAGACCGGTGTAGAAATAAAGACGTTCATTCTGATCCGGCATGTAATGATTGGGGATGCCGATTTCAAACCAGGTTTCCACTGCGGGATCGGTGCGTTTTTCTTCCTTGGGGAGATCCTTAAAGACCTCTTTAAACTCCTCAGCTTTCAGTTCTTCGACAGCTTCATTGATCAGTTTGAGGTAAAGGTCAAAACCGACTTCGTTAATCGTTCCGGATTGCTCCGTACCGAGCAGGTTGCCTGCACCGCGGATTTCCATATCCCGCATGGCAAGGTTAAAGCCGGCACCGAGTTCTGCATACTCTTCAATTGCCTGCAGACGTTTGAGTGATTTTGCATTGATGGCATCAAGTGAAGGAACCAGAAAATATGCATATGCCTGTTTATCAGAACGGCCGACTCTGCCGCGCAGTTGATGCAGTTCCGCCAGACCGAATCTATCCGCACGGTTTATGATAATGGTGTTTACGCTTGGTATATCAATACCTGATTCTATGATTTTGGTTGAAAGGAGAACCTTAAACTCTTTATTCAGGAATTTATGTATCACATCTTCCAACGCTGCGGGCTTTAACTGTCCGTGGGCAATGCCGACTGACAGACCCGGCATATGGCGTGTGAGATATGCGGCAAAGTTATCAATGGATTTTACACGGTCATGGACGATATATACCTGCCCGCCGCGGTCAAGTTCATGATTAATCCACTCACGTATTCTTCCGATATTAAAGATTTCAATTTTGGTATATACCGGCTGCCTGTTTGGGGGCGGAGTGGTGATAAGGGAAAGATCACGGGCACCGAGCAGGGAAAGGTTAAGCGTGCGGGGGATAGGTGTTGCCGTGAGAGTAAGGGTATCCAGGTTTGCCTTCATGGATTTCAGTTTATCCTTAGCCATAACACCAAAGCGGTGCTCCTCATCGATGATGAGCAGGCCTAAATCCTTAAAGCCGATATCCTTTGAAAGCAGGCGGTGTGTTCCGATGACGATATCCACCGTGCCTTCCTTAAGAGCGTTTGCAACTTCGGTATTTTCCTTTTTTGTCATAAAGCGGGAAAGCTGCTCCACGCGGACGGGGAACTGTGTAAGACGATCCCGGAATGTATTATAATGCTGCTCAGCAAGAATAGTTGTAGGTACCAGTACTGCAACCTGCTTGGCTTCCTGCACGGCTTTAAATGCAGCACGCACGGCAATTTCCGTTTTGCCAAAGCCGACATCACCGCAGACAAGGCGGTCCATGGGGCTGCTGTTTTCCATATCCTTTTTAACCTCTTCGGTAACGGTTGCCTGATCAGGAGTATCTTCATATATAAATGAAGCTTCCAGTTCATTCTGCCAAACGGAATCGGGAGAAAAAGCAAAACCGGGGGATGCTTTGCGGCGGGCGTAGAGAAGTATGAGCTCGCGCGCAGCTTCCTTGATTCGCTTTTTG
>CAYYJL010000152.1:0-6652 GCA_964472245.1 uncultured Ignavibacteriaceae bacterium
TGAGGCATCCTTCAATGCAAAGCTGCCTTCCTGTATTCTGGTATTGGAAAGATTCACATATATCGTATCATTCGATGTATATGTTTCTGTGACTCCTGTGGAATCAAGGATTGAATAGGTTGTTGCATCATGAAAATTCATGTAATAGAATTTATCCTGAACAACTAAATCTTCAAGCACACCTGCTTTTACCGAACCGGTGGAAATGGTTCCTGCAAGCGGGGTCAGGTTTCCGGCTATACCGGCTTCAGCTTCTGTAATACCTGCAGATAATCCGTTTGGAATTGCCTCAACGGTATTTACATCAAATTTATATTTACCGGTAATCGGATCTTTGTCAATAACTGCCTGTGTTTCCGTAGGTGGAATATTAAACAGGATGGAGCCGCCGTCGTATGCTACAACAGCATAAAAATATCTTGTTCCGTTTTGTACAGTAGAATCAATGTACTCATGCACAAGTCCTGTATTATCACCAAGATAATACTTTACTCCGCGTCCGGCATATTCAACCGGATGGAAGCCGCTTAAGCTATCCTTCACATCATACTGTGCATTTCTTCCGGAATTCGGATCAAACAACGGTGAGCCCAAAAACGGTACTCCGTTACCATCAGTAATGGTAAGTACATCAGAGAAAGTATAATCTCTGCTTCTGTATATCTTATAACCCTGGAAATCAAATGAACGGAGGAACGGGTCAAATGATCTTTCTGAACCGGTATTCCAGTATAATGTAACTCTCTTATCGCCGGGCACTGCACGCACAACAGGTTTTTCCGGTGGTTTAGCAAAGCGGTAATCAGACTCAAGAACTCTGGTAGAGGTTTCAGCGTTCAGTACTAAATCATTCAGGTTATTTCCGAACAAGATAGCCATCGAAAATCTTTGTGTCTCACCTACTTTAAGTGAAAGCGGGCCGGTACCAAAGTTAAAAATATTATCACCGGGCTCGTTGAGGAGTTCCTGATTAGGATCTATAGTCCCTTTGGATAACCACTCCCACATTCTTGCATCATCACGCGGGAATGTGGTACCATAGCCCTCAGCAGTAAACGAAGAGAGACCAATCTGATCAGATTCTGTAATATCTCTCAAACCAAAGTTAGGTTCTGATCCGGCCCAAAAATAACCCGGCAGTTGTATATCCGAAATAGGTTCACCAACATCATATTTTTGGTTGCCATTTTGATCAAGATAATATGCCTGTGATGGCACGCCGTCCCCCTCACCATAATCCGCACCCGGATAGTTTGGAGAATCAGGACCAATACCATCTATACCAATATCATCCTTTAATATATCCCAGTCCCCGTCTTCATCGCCACTCCAGCGGGCACGCGGAGCGCCGTAAACTGCAGTATACTTGGCTACATCGGCAATGCCGGTATTGAGCGGTACGATAATACCGTCAATATATGTCTCTTTATCGTTATACGGTGATTCATCTATTAAACCATCGTCATCATTATCTGCTGCATCGTTTGAAGCTGTTGGTGATTCAAGAAACTTCCAACCAAAATAACCGGCAAAAAGTCCGCCATCACCTTTTGCATCATCATCCCATGCGTAAACCATGTTTCTGGCACGCTGTACGTATGGATCAGCCAAAGGTCCGCTGGCAGGAATAAAATAAGCTCTGTCATCGGAATAATCCCCCGGCCCTCCAACGTGAGGATCACCCTGCATACCGAAATATATACGGTTCAAATTCTTTTCTGACGCATTAGTAACCTGATATACAAGGAACATGATATCTTTTGCCAGAGGGTTATTGAACTGCAAGGTTCTTACTTCCATATCCAATCCGAGTCCTCGTTTTGTGGAATCGGAAGGAAAAGGATAATACGGGAATTCAGCATTGGTATAATCATCAACAACATAATAAACTTCTTCATCCGGAGCTGTTGCCTGATCGCCAAGGAATGCCGGCCATACATATCTTCCGGCACCCGCTGAATACCATCTTTCCGGCCAGGAATCAGGTTTGCCGTCACCGTTGTTATCGGGTGCATTCAATCTTGCAACTTCATTTGAATTAGGGTCAGCGTAACCCGCCTTAGGGAGCCAGCCCCATTTTAATGTACCATCAGGTGAATAATCACCCTGAGAAGTAAGTACAAATGAGTCACTGGTAATTCTTAACGTATCAAATCCGCCGCCTGCTTTCGGGTTCAGAACTTCAGCAGCAGCAAGTGGACCGAATTCAAAACCATACCCTAAATTTTTCCATACAAGGTCAGCCCTGTTGCCAAGATAGTTAGGTTTGGTGATTGAACCATAGTTAAACAATACCGTAGTGATTGCATTACCGCGGATAATGACCTCCCGGATTTCCCTGGGGTCTCCCGCTGTTTTATATATACGTCCGGATTGGTAGTTTTCACCGAATACCCGGAGCATATCTTCATACGTAAATGTTTTAACTTTTTTATTCAGATTTTGTAAATCATCCTGAGCATAGGCAGTCATTCCTATCAGGAGCAAGCATAATATTATTGTTTTTTTCATAGTCATTCCAAAATCTTAATTGAACAATAAAGAGATTCCAAGGCGGATTTCCCGCGGTGAACTTACTCTTTCAGGTCTTTGTGAATAGTAATTGTCAATCTGTCCGATACCGAACAAACCTTTATCACCTCTGTTAATTCTTCTTCTGATATCACTAAACTGTATATCAGACTGTATCTGCTCAACATTGGAGAGTGCACGGCCGGAACTGGAATATACAACCAGTTCGTTTTCCGTATCAAACAAGTTTTCTACCTGAAGGAATACGGTTAATGGTACGCCGCTTATATTAAAATATTTCTCCAGTTTTACGTTTACATTAAAATTAATCGGCTGGTTATCACTGTTCTGATTGTATCGTACCTGTACCAGGTTGGAGGGCAGACTAACTGAATACGGAGTACCGGTTTCAAGCGTCATAATGGTGCTCACACTCCAGTCATCCGGCTCAGATAAAGCAATACTTGCATTGATAACATGGGCTCTGTCAAAACTGAGAGGCACCAAAAATGTTTCCGTCTGTTTTCCTGAAAGTTCGCTGAAGAAAATTTCTTCTGAAGGTTCAGTTCTATTACCTTCGGAAACACTGATTGTATAATCAAGTGATGCGGACAGCATGGATGAAACTGATCTCCTTTTCAGCAACGAAAAAGTTACACCGCGGGAATTTGCATAAGCTAGATTTGTCAGCAAATTATATGCTCTTCCAGTACTGGTATATACACCCTGAGTAAAAATGTAATTAGTTACATCTTTATAATATGCGGTAACATCAAACTTGAAATCTTCAGTCAACTGCTGCTGCAGCCCGATTTCATACTGTACAGATTTCTGCGGCTTCACATTCGGATTGCCGAAAGTGGGGGTACTGCCTACATTGGTTACGTAATAGTTTGTGTTGCTGTATAAACTTGCCAAAGAGCCAATCTGATAAAAATGACCGTAAGAAAGTCTGATCACTGCACGGTCCGTGATAGGATATGACATGCTTATTCTTGGTGATAAGGTATGTTTCACCTCTGCATCGGTATTGTAAGCATCAATATACCCGAACAAAGAATCAACCAAGTTACGTGATACTTCGGGATTGTATTGTGAGGCAGGGTCAAAGTACTCATAACGTATGCCGGCATTAAGGATAAATGCTGACCCGAATTCCATTTTATCCTGTATATATGCAGCAAGACTAACCGGTTTCTTATTGTAATTTGTATATAACGATGGTGAGGTCGGCTTTCTGCGGATTAAGGTCAATGTTGAATCATATAATAAATCGTCGTAGGTCAGGTTGCCAAAGCTTCCGTCCGGATTGCTTTTACCTATCTCTACTGAGTAAGATTCCACATCCATATCATGCAGACGCACTTCAAAACCTGCTTTCATCTCATGGTTTTCAAGCATTTGATATACAAGGTCGCCTTTTACTCCGTATGTATTGGTAGTACGGTCAAATCTTGAATTATCCGTTCCGCCTGCCAGGAAGAATGTGTTGCCAATTGATCTCTGATAAAGCCCGGGCAGATATCTTGGGTCATCAAAGTTTTCATACAAGTAATATTTGCTGTTATTCTCCCCTGCAGAAAGTTTTACCGTGTAAAACATTTTGTCACTGACGGTATGTGTAAAGTCCAAAGACTGAATCAATGCAGTGCTGTAATTAGTACCAACTCCGTCCGGATTGTATTTATACGAATTGGAAAATCCTTTTGACTCTCCCTGATCAAAAACTAATTCATATTTCAATTTAAGAGTAGGTGTAAACTTGTAACTGAGATTACCCTGAATATTGAATGATGTAAAAGTGTTCATCGGTACATATGCACCATCACCGGTCGGAGACCCATTAGAATTATTCAGGAATGGGTTAAAAAAGTATGGGTCTTGTGAACCGCCTGAGCGCGGATCAGTTGAGCGGAAATTATCCGGGGTCAGATAAGAATCAGTTGGTTTATATAAACGCTGTCCGTACAAACGGCCGTTAAATGTTTCAAATACGCCGGAAAGATAAAATTTTCCGTCTTTCAATTCCGGAATAGGTCCGCCAAATGTTAACTCTGCACGTGCCCGGTTTACTGGATCAATATCATCTATATTTGTAAATAAGTCTTTGCGGCTTGATATATAGTCACCCATATAACTACGGATTCCAAAAGTATATTTTTCTCCCCCCTCTTTGGTAACATAGTTAACAACGCCGCTGAGTGCATTGCCGTACTGCGCGGAAAATGTTCCGGTTGATACCGATACTTCCTGCACTGCATTGGTTGCAATACCAACAGGATTGGAATTTCCGTAAGGGTCATTCAGAGCTATACCGTTCAAGGTAAAGGATATCTCATTTGAGCGCCCGCCGCGAACATGAAGTGATCCGTCATTGCCTGTAACCACACCTGCCTGCAGACGGATAACATCAGAAATCTGGTCAACGGGAAGTTCTTTGAGGGATTCAGCATCTATGGAGGCGGTTGGATTGGTAAGGTCTTTTCGGATAAGTGGATTTCTTTCCCCCTGAACTATTACTGCCGGTAAATCAACAGTACCTGTTGAAAGCTCAAAATTTAACTTTGTGGTAAAATCCACATTAACTCTCACATCCTTTACGGTAACCTTTTGGAAGCCGACTACCGATGCACTGATGCTGTAAACACCGGGCGCCAGATTGAGAATTACAAAATTTCCATCCAAATCACTTGCAGAACCGATGGATGTACCCTCCACAAAGATATTCGCGAAAGGAATCGGCTCACCGGTATCTTTATCGGTTATTTTTCCCGATACTTTTCCCCCTGTTTGGGCAAGTAAACTTGCGCTTAATATAAAAAAAGTTATAAACCATAAATGTGGTCGAACTTTTATCATCTTTGCTCCTGAACGTATTATCATTATGGGAATTGAATTTCAAATATAACGCAGTCAGACTCCTTAACCAAAACTTTAAGGAAAAATATGGCGAAAATATCGTAAAAATGATGTTTTTAGCCTATATGTTAATATTTTCAGCAAAGTTAATTTTGGCAGAAGATTTGGATGCATTTCAAGGTCAATAATTCTGATACGCGGGTTAATATATGCCACCCTTACTCTTTCTCCTTGTTGAAAAATCAGGGTTTTACTAAGTTTTCAAGTAAGTTTTTTTTTATTTTTAAGGGCAATTCCCATTAACCTTCAATTTTACTCCCGATTTCTTCTATTATATGTAATTATTGCAGTATTTTCCCTGGCAGAAGCACAGAACACCGCGGAGATTGAAGCAGTGAAGCTTTATCAATCAGGTAAATATGCTGAAGCTCTGGTGCTTTTTGAAAAATTTATAGACAAAGGAAATGCAGCAAAGGAAATTTACTCCGCCTCAATTGACTGTGCATTACAGCTCAAAAACTACAAAAAAACTATCACATTAATTGAAAAAACTCTGGCGAGGTTCGGCGGGGATTATGAACTTGAACTGCTGATGATCCGGATTCATGCACAAACCGGAAATCTCAGTACCGCTGTTAACGGATTAAAATCCATGCTTAAAAACTATCCGGATTCATCAGAGGTGAAATCTCTGATATCCGATTCCTATACATCTCAGGGGGTGCAGTTTTACAATGCAAAGCGATTCCCTGAAGCGGCATATTCATTTACGAACTCGCTTCAGTATAACAGAAAGAACCAGGATGCCAGGCGGAATCTTATTGTAGTGCTGCTGCAGCTGAGAAATTTCCAGGAAGCTCTCCCTGTGGCAAAGGATGGATATGAACTTTTCCCCCGTGAAAAGATTTTTGCACAATTGTATATTGAATGTCTCATTATCCTTGAAAAATATACAGATGCCTTAAAAGTCGGAGAAAAAATTGCAGCTGCATATCCTAACGACAAAGAACTGCAGCTGAATCTTGCTATCCTCTTCCGTTATAACCAAAATTCCGGCAAGGCGCTGGAAATATATGCTGCCCTGCGCAAAAAATATCCAAAAGATAAATCTGTATATAAATCCGAAATAGAATATTGGCAGTTATACGCCTCCCACGATACCATCATCGCCAGGTATAAAGAATACCTTTCCTCTGTTCCTGATGATGAGGAAATGATTACCGCGCTTGGCAAGCAATACGAGAGAAAAAAAGAATTCGGGGCAGCACGGGAAGTTTACCGT
>CAYYJL010000153.1:0-6648 GCA_964472245.1 uncultured Ignavibacteriaceae bacterium
GGGACAGTTTATTTATCCGGTATCGGGGGCATTAATCTAAGTAATCTCACGCTTCAATCTGCAAAATCAAAACTGGATTCTGTCTTAAAAAAGCACTTTAAGAATGTAAATACCTATATTACTCTTGCTCAAATCCGTAAGATCAGAATTTATGTTTCAGGAAATATCACTAATCCCGGATCTTTTGAGATTTATGCAAATATGCGGCTTAGTGATTTGGTTTCCCGTTATCTGAAACTTGATCAGCAGTCAGATTTAAGAAATATCGCGGTTACCACTTTTCAGGGAGGTAAAAGGTACTACTGTGATATTATCTCTTTTCTCAGACTGGGCAAAAAGGAGTTTAATCCTTACCTCAGGGAAGGAGATTTTGTTTTAATCCCTAAATTTGACAGATATGTATCAATTAACGGCAGTGTTCCATATCAAGGGGACTACGAATTTAAGGAAGGGGAGTCCGTTTTTGATCTGATTGAATTAGCCGGGGGTTTCACCTCTTTAGCAAAAACTGATAGTATAGAAATTATCAGATATACAACGGATGATATTACTCAATTCAGTATAATTTTACCGGGAGATAAAAATGCTTTATCTTCTGAAATCCTTCACAATAGAGATAGAATTATTGTACGCGAAAGACCTTTAATATATCAGGATAACATCGTGTTGCTAGAGGGATATGTAAAATTTCCGGGACATTATAAGATTGAAAAAGATAAAACAACATTGAGTGAAATTGTTGCTGAAGCCGGTGGTTTTCTTCCCGAAGCTGCATTAACTGATGCCAGTTTACTCCGTTCTACAGGAAAGGATGACTACGACCCGGAATTTGAACGGCTAAAGCTAATCCCCAGAGTGGATATGACGGAGGATGAATATGATTATTATAAATCTAAAGCCCGTGAAAGAAAAGGAAGACTTGTTGTCGATTTTCATTCCTTATTTGCACTAAATAAAGCCAGTGAAGATGTGGTTTTAAGACGCGGGGATAAAATTGTTGTGCCACAAAAAAAGAATTATATAACGATTATCGGTCAGGTTGTCAATCCCGGAAAAATTGAATACAAATCAGGTTTAACCGTCGACGATTATATTGCGATATCGGGCGGATTTGGCTGGCGGGCATTAAGTTCAGACGTGAGAGTAGTGAGAAGTAACACCGGTGAATGGGTTGATGCTGATGATGTTGATGAGATTATACCCGGTGACATTATCTGGGTTCCGGAAGATCCGCCTGCCCCTGCTTTTTGGGATGTGTTTAAGGATACATTAACGATCTTAGGTCAGGTAGCAACAGTTGTGGCGGCCACCGTGGCAGTAGCAGTGAGTGTTAAATAAATGGCTGAATTTTTCCGTTTTCTCGTCCTTAATTATAAGAAGATAGCTATAGTTACGATATCCGGCGGCATCATTTTATTCCTTTGGTTTTGGATTGCAGCGCCCCTCACGTATATATCACCTGCATCTGTTCTCCCTCCAGATAACAATAAAAGCGGGAGTTTTTCCTCGCTGCTGCAGGGTGCAGATTTATCCATGCTGTTTTCCGGGGGAGGGAGTTCGGTAAATTCTCAGTTATACGCTCAAATTCTTAAAAGCCGGACCATCAGTGAAGAGGTGGTAGAGAAACTAAATCTTAAAGAATATTTTGATTCTGAAACTGTGGGACGGGCTGCGGAAAAGTTAGAGAAACAGTTATATGTTGATGTAACGAAGGAGGGGATACTTAAACTCCATGTTGAAATCCGGACCGGCTTCTTTGCCAGGTTTACATCTGAGCGCGACAGCATTAAGAAGCTCGCATATTTGTTGACAACCGCCTTTCTGGATGGGTTAGATAAGATAAATCAGGAAAAACTATCTTCCAAAGCCGGAAAGGTGCGCCGCTATTTAGAAATGCAGCTGGTTATTACCAAGGCGACTCTGGATTCGACTGAAATAGCACTTATGAATTTTCAGAGAAGCAACAAAACATTATCAATTCCTGACCAAGTGAGAGCTACATTGGAAGCATTGGCTAAACTGAAAGCTGAAATAATCGGCGAGGAGATGAAGCTGGCTTTGTTAGAAGAAAACTTGGTAAGTGGAAGTCCGGCTGTTGTTGCGTTAAAAGCCAAACTTTCCGGGCTAAAATCTCAGTATGAAAAAATGGAAAGTGGTTCCTCCGATATATTCGTTTCGTTTGCAAGTGCACCCGAATTAGCATATAAGCTGACCAATTTAATGCGTGAAAGTAAAATCCTTAATGAAGTTTATATACTGCTTCAGCAGCAATACTATAAGGAACTAGTTCAGGAAAACAGAGATATCCCTACGTTGGATGTCCTCGACCTTCCGAAAATTCCTGAAAGAGAAATCGGGCCAAGAGTAATTGTAAATACTGTCATGGGAACATTCTTTATTTTTATTGCTTCTATACTTATCTTTTACCTCCCCACTTTGCCGGTTAAAGATTATTTGAGAAAGTTCAGTTAGTGTCCGGTCAGAAAACATTTTTAATAACCGGCGGTGCCGGATTTTTAGGTTCACATTTATGTGATTATGTTCTTGCCCAGGGAGCCAGAGTTATTTGTATGGATAACCTGCTCACAGGTGATGTTGCCAATATTGAACATTTATTCGGAAATGAAGCATTTTCCTTTGTGAAACATGATGTGACCAATTATATACACGTACCGGGTCCTGTAGATTATATACTCCATTTTGCCTCTCCGGCCAGCCCGATTGATTATCTAAAATTGCCGATACAAACACTCAAAGTGGGCTCCCTCGGAACTCACAAAGTGTTAGGGTTGGCAAAAGAAAAAAAAGCAAGAATTCTTATTGCTTCTACGTCTGAGGTATATGGAGATCCGGAGATACATCCTCAGCATGAGGAGTATTGGGGGAATGTTAACCCTATCGGGCCGAGAGGTGTTTATGATGAGGCAAAACGATTTGCCGAAGCGATTACCATGGCTTATCACCGTTACCATGGAGTGGAGACAAGAATTGTTCGTATTTTTAATACATACGGACCCAGAATGCGCCTGAACGACGGCCGCGCGTTGCCTGCATTTGTTTCTCAGGCATTACACGGGGAAGATATTACCGTTTTTGGCGATGGATCACAGACACGCAGTTTTTGTTTTGTCTCCGATTTAGTAGAAGGAATTTATAAACTTCTGCTTTCTGATGAATCATCTCCGGTTAATATTGGTAATCCGGAAGAAATTACGATTAAGCAATTTGCCGAAGAAGTAATAAAACAGACAGGGACAAAATCCGGGATTGTATATAAACCTCTTCCCGAAGATGACCCTAAGGTAAGACAACCTGATATCAGTAAAGCTAAACGGCTGTTAAACTGGAGTCCGAAAATAAATAGAGAAGAGGGGTTAAGAATTACTATCGAATACTTTAAAAACAAGTTGGGGAGCTAGGCTGTCTAAAGGCAATTCGATTCTCAAGTCACTTGCCGGCGCCTCTCTGCTTATCACGCTTTTTAATGCCGGTGGAAAAGGCATTGGTTTCCTTCGTGAAATTGTGTACGCAGCTAATTTTGGGATTGAACGTGAAATAGATATATATTTTGTTGCCTCTATAATCCCGCTTATTCTTTCAACCTCCATATATTATATAGCGCAAAACCATCTCATTCCTTTATTTAGCAAAAGCAAGGCGGCAACCGGTGAATTACCTGCGGCTTTGTTAAAAAAAGGTATCTATGCTGCCATCCTGTTCAGTACTGCTGTATCTCTACTGCTGTTTTTATTCCGCCGTCCAATTCTTTATTATTTTTTTGATGCAAATGATACTTATGCTTTTGCCCTCGGGGAAGCTATTTTTACCATATATATCGCCACAATTCCGCTATATACCGTTATATCAGTCTTAACCGCATGGAAATATTTTACATACGATTATCTCCGGCCGCTGATTTCTCAGCTGTGGAGTAACATTTCGATTATCATATTTGTCATGTTGTTTTCAGCTCAGCTTGGGTCTAAATCCATCGCCTTTGGATACTTAACGGGAGTTATATTGCAGTTGGTACACATGGTATGGGTTTGTAAAGATGAATTATTTACAATGAACAGTAATACGCAATTCAGTTTTAAAGCAATTGGTTTCTCCGGCGGGCTAATGGTCATATTTTTGATTGAATTTGTCGGGCAGCTGATGCCATTTGTTGATCGTTCATTTTATTCTGCGTTGCCAAGCGGGACAATTGCCGCGTATAATTATGCATTAACAATTATGCTGCTCCCTATTTCCATTGCTGCTGTCGGGTTTTCGACAGCACTGTTCCCACAGATATCTGAATTGTATGCTGCAGGTAATAAAAACGAACTTCAGCATAAGCTGACAACAGCATTTGAACTGATACTTTTTCTTTTTTTACCAGTACAATTGATTTTGATCATCTTTCCTGAAGAGATCATATCAATCATTTTTGTTTCTTCCAAGTTTTCTGTACAGGATACACAGATTATTGCGAACTGCCTTATAATTTTGGGCTGTTCAACAATATTCTATTCACTATTTTCGGTTATTTCAAAGTTCTTTTATGGAATTAATAAGCCCGTGAAATTATTGGCAATCGTCAGTATCGGATTTATCACCAAAGTTGCCCTTAATTTTATCTTATTGGAACCAATGGGGTTTATTACTATTGCTGTTTCAAGCGCGGCTGCATTTGCTGTGATGTTTTTAGCGGGCGGTTATATATTGCTGAAAGAGTTGAATTACAGCTTAATATCTTACGCAAATGGTTTTGGACGCATTTTTCTGGCTTTTCTTCTGCCGGGGTCGCTAATCAGCTTTTTTGCGTTTATGGTTCCAAGTTTGTCTGCAATCCTGTTAATCGTAAGCTTAGTTATATTTTACGGAATGTATTTGGGGATGAGTTATTTGCTTAAAATCAGTGTATTCGGTTTAATTTTGAATTTCTTTAAGATTGCCCGATGAAAAGCAGAAGTGAAATAATTTATAATTCCCGTTTCACACGCCTGGGGTTAGATTTGCTTTTTGTGTTGTTCCGTGCGATGAAGCGGTTTATCGGGTTTTCCAATGATACAGCGGTTGCGATTTCGATTCATAAATTAGGCGATACGGTATTCACGCTGCCTGCACTACGATGGCTGGTGAGTTATCAGCGATACAGAAAAATCATAATAATAACAAATGAACATGGAGCTGCCATATACAAGAGTCAGTTGCCTGGCGTCGAATATATTATTGTTAACAGATCCAAGTTTTTATTAGGTGAAAAAATTGTTGAGTTTTCGCTGTGGCCTTCTTTAATGGGGTTGAGAGCCGGTACGGTATTTGATTTTTCAGGGGGAGTACATTCCGCCTTTATTGGCTCTTTGATCATGGCTAAAGAATTCATTGGGATAAATACTCCTCCTTTCCGGAAACTTTTTACCACATTTATTAGTATTAGAAACACCCCGCATATTATAGATATATATCTTGATATTATCAGGGAATACTTTGGCGTCACCGTTAGTAAGGAAGATAAGACATTTGTTTGTTCGGTAAAAAACGTAAGCAATATCCTGCTGGCACCGCTTGGCGGCTGGAAAGCAAAAGAGTGGGGAATGCACAACTTTGTCAAACTGGCTGAGAATCTAAAAAAGAAGTTTTCTGTGTCTTTTGTTACTGAGGCGGGATTGTTGTCAAATGATATCAAAACTGAAATTCTGGCAGGCGGATTTAATTTAATTGAAACAAAAAACCTCCCGGAATTAATCCAGGCCATAAACAGGTACGATTTATTTATTTCCAACGATACCGGACCGCTGTATATAGCAAATTTACAGGGGAAAGCAACCTATGCGATTTATGGACCTACAAATCCGGATTTTCACATTCCCTACGGAGAAGGGCATGGATATTCAATGAAGAAGCTGCCTTGTTCACCCGTAAACGAAAAGTATTGTTATACGTTGGGAGGCCGTTACTGTTTTCACTTTTCTTGTATGGCTGAGTTGAATCCAACGGAAGTTTCTGACTCAGTAGTTAAGTTTATTGATAACTTTAATACCCGGAATGAACTGAATGCTTAGCCGGGGATTTGATATAAAGGAATTACTATTCAAGATACTTCCTGTTGCTGTACCCCTTGCAGTGGTTTATATACTCGGCGGGAATTATAGTTTTATCCTGCTGGTGATTCCGTTGTTGTATTATGGCAAAAGATATCTGAATGATGATTTAATATTATTTCTTGCTTTCTTTTCCGTGCTTGGTTTTTCATCAGACATAGGTGATGCACTGAGGTCAGTTTTTAATGCACTGTCGATTCTGATTTTAGCGGGATATGCCGTAATATCCGCTAAGAAAAATGCCTGGAAAATCAAAGAGCTGCCAATTGTACTATTAATATTTTTTGTTTTTGATATATTATTAATGCTGGCATCATCAACCACCTCGGATTTTTTTTCTGTAGGTATTGCTGAAACTGGCAGACAGGCATTATTTTTCTTCCTGTTGTTCCTGATCTATCAAATTTATAATGATTTTGAGTCGTTTCAAAAGATAATAGACTATCTGATTATCATATCTGCTTTTGTAGCATTTACCATAGTAATAGGTTTCTTCAGCACTATTGATTCATTTGAAAAACTTGTAACTGAAGTTTTAGTTAAGGAGGGGGGACTATTT
>CAYYJL010000154.1:0-1778 GCA_964472245.1 uncultured Ignavibacteriaceae bacterium
TTAAGCAATGCTCCGACATATACCACTCCCTCATACACAGAGACGGGTTGATCCGAAAAACTGAATGTATAATCCTTCGGTTCAGGGAATACCACTTTTCCCGTTACAAATGCTGAATCACCGTTGACAGAGAGCTCTGAAGGAATAAGATATTCGTCCCTAGGCGTATTTGAATTAATATGCCAGGTGCTGTCAATCATAACTTCAACGGCAAGTTTCAGCTCACTGCCGGCATGTACCTTATCAAAGGAAAGATACGATTTAATTTTCAGGAGATCCTTTTTGCTGCCAAATTGCGCATGAGTGGTTCCGGTAACAAAAAGCAGTGCTGCAACAAGAAATAAGAAGAACTTTTTATATATCATGATCTGCTCCAACGTTGAACTATGGGGAAGCGCCTGCCGTATCCAAATGCTTTGTACGATACGCGTAATGCAGGAGCTGCCTGTTTTCTTTTAAATTCGTTTAAATCCACCAGCCGCAATATTCTTGCAACTGTCTGCCTGTCGCCCAGCAGTTCGGATATTTCATTAATTTCTTTATTCTCTTCCAGATACATTCTCAGTATTCTGTCTAAAAAATCGTAAGGCGGCAGAGAATCCTGATCCGTCTGATTAAACCGCAATTCTGCTGAAGGTGCCTTGGTAATAATCGCTTCAGGAATTATCGTTTTGTCCCTGTTTATATACCTTGCCAATGCATAAATATCAGTTTTATAAACATCTGCAATAACCGCCAGGCCTCCGCACATATCACCATACAATGTGGCGTATCCTGTTGCCACCTCGGATTTGTTTCCTGTGGTCAGCAGCAGATGCCCGTGTTTGTTGGCCAGGGACATCAGAAACAACCCCCGGATGCGGGACTGCAGGTTCTCTTCAGTTACATCTGCAGGTTTGCCGTTAAAATAAGGGCTGAGGTTTTCCAACACTGTATCAAATGCAGGTTGAATCGGAATCTTATGAGATTTGATGCCCAGATTGTTGATAAGTTCCACCGAATCATCAACACTTCCCGCAGAACTGTACATCGAGGGCATCATTACGGAATAAACATTTTCCGCACCGACAGCAGCCGCGGCAAGCACAGCAACAATAGCTGAGTCAATTCCTCCGCTCAGACCGAGCAGTACGGTCTTAAATCCTGTTTTATTGCAATAATCCTTTATGCCCAGTACCAGTGCATCATAGATTTCTTCTTCAAATGAGCGCTCCAGTACGATGTTCTTTTCACCGGCAGAAACATTGGTGTCGTATATAAAAAAATCTTCAGTGAAAAGTTTACCCATTTTCATGAGTTTGCCGGAAGCATCGAAACAAAAACTTGCCCCGTCAAAGACAAGATCGGTCTGCACTCCCGCACAACATGCATACACCAATGGGACTCCGTACTTGGAGGAAATACTGGAAAGCATCTCGGCTTTTTCTGTCCGTTTGCCGTATGAATAGGGACTCGCACTGATATTAATGATAATTTCCGCCCCTTGTTTTATCTGTTTTTCAACCGGATCAATGGTATATAAACGCTGCTTCCAGAAATCTTTATCATTCCAGATATCTTCACAAATGGAAAGCCCCAATTTTGCTCCGTTGAATTCGCAGATATCGTTGGATTCTGCACTTTCAAAATAGCGCATCTCATCAAAAACATCGTAATTGGGGAGCAGTGTTTTATTCCTGATGAATTTTACTTCTCCATCGGCGCATAGATAAACTGAATTAAAAAGGTTGGTCCCAATATTATCAGGAATTTCCGAAATAGCTCCAAAGATTAATGCT
>CAYYJL010000154.1:1788-3816 GCA_964472245.1 uncultured Ignavibacteriaceae bacterium
TGTTGCTCCGGCAAGTTCCTCAACTGCGGAAAAAACCGCCTCCCGGAATTCCCGCTTTTCGACCAGATCCTGGGGCGGGTAACCAAGCAGGGCAAGTTCCGGAAAAACCGCGGCCTCTGCACCCTCTTTCACTGCCTTTTGGTAACCCTGCTGAATCTTGCTGAGATTGTATTTTAAATCGCCAATCACAGGGTTAATCTGGCAGACTGCTATCTTCAAATAGTAAAATCTTTCATAATTACGAGTCCAAATATACGCACGGCAGCACTTCCAAACAGGTCACTTGGCCGGGTATGTGCACATTCTGTCAGACCGCAGACTTATTCCCGTGAGGATTTTCTCTCTTTTACCTCAAGTTTGCCCTCAACTTTTTCGCCTCCTGCTGAAAGAGTAAAGGTGTATTTGCCGGGGGTCAGGTAGTATTTTCCGTCATCTTTTTTCTTAAGATTTTCCGCATCAGGTTTCGTTTCTCTCTTTGCAAGAATCTGATTTCCCTGCTCTGTTACCTCCAACGGATAGGAAAAGTAATTAATACCTTTGTCAGATTTAATAGTCTGCGTAAAAAGAACCTCACCTGAGTCTGCTGAAACGGTCAGTTCAGCATCACCATCAGTCTTGACGTAATAAGAAATCTCAGCTTTTCTGATTCTTGTATCACTCCACTCGTAAGTTTTATTCCCCTGATTTTTATCAAACTGTACTTTTATATCACCGGAAAAAAGATGAATAGTTTTAGCTGTTAATTCATCATTCAGCTGCTGGATTTCCTCTACATTTATTTTATACAACGACCTGCCGTGTGTGCCAAGTACCAGGTCTTTTTCTCTTGCCTGATATGCGAGCGCATGAACAGGCGCAGCGGGTAGTCCCCCCTTAAACGGGTAAAAATCCTTGCCGCCGTTGAGTGATATATACAATGAGTGGCCTGTTCCCGTATACAGCAGGTTTTGATTAACGGGATCTTCCAAAATTGCATTAACCGGTTCGGCAGGCATATTGCTGCCTAACCGCACCCAGGTTTTTCCGTAATCGTCAGATTGGAATATATACGGTGTAAAATTATCCCAGCGGTAGCCTGTGAGGGTAACATACACCCTTTCTTTTTTATGTACGGAAGCAACCACGGAACTCACCCAGTAGTTTTGGGGCAGTCCTGCCGTAATATTAGTCCAGGTAACTCCCCCGTCCCTTGTCAGATGAACAAGGCCGTCATCGGAACCGGTATATATAACACCAAACTCTGAAGGAGATTCAGCAATGGCTGTTATGGTTGAAAACGGCACATCTCCTCTTTTGCCGCCTGTAGTTAAATCCTTGGAAATCACCTTCCAGGTCTCTCCTTTATCCATAGAGCGGAAAAGATTCTGTCCTGCAAAATAAACGATATCCTGATTATGCAGTGAGAGCCGTACCGGTGTTTTCCAGTTAAAGCGGTAAGGCCTGCTGCCCAGATCATGAACCGGAGATATATATTTGCTTTTCCCGGAATTTCTGTCAATACGGAAGTAGTTCCCGAACTGATATCCGGTATATACTGTCTGATTATCCCTGGAATCCACCGCAATTTCCATTCCGTCTCCGCCCATAAGCCGCTTATACGGATACTCCCCGCTCATATGCCAGGATACACCTGCCTTATATGTGGAGGGACCATACCAGACACCATTATCCTGCAAGCCGCCGTAAACATTGTACGGTTCTGCATTATCAACAGACACAGTATAAAACTGACCAACAGCGGGTGTATTGCACAGCACCCAGGTTTCACCGCCGTCATAACTGATGTTAAGCCCGCCGTCATTGCCGTTAATCAGGTGTTTGGAGTTGTTCGGGTTTACCCACAAAATATGATGATCCACATGGGCATTCTCCTTCTGGATAGAGAAGAACGATTTGCCTCCATCGGTGGATTTTAATATGGGCACACCAAGTATATACAGTATATTTTCATTATTCGGGTCAACATTCATTTCCCCGAAATAATACCCATAGCTGTACACAAAATCTTCAATTGGTTTTTCATGGGTT
>CAYYJL010000154.1:3826-6591 GCA_964472245.1 uncultured Ignavibacteriaceae bacterium
GCATTGCATTCCCGTCTTCAAGATACTCAACAAGTGCTGCAGGTTTATATTCATCTTTTTCAACAGCTTTTTTTATTTTGGCTGCACTGTACTCATCGGGGAAACCGTAATAGTCTAAGTATTGGTTAATTTCATCATTACTCTTTTTCAGGAAATCTTCCTTGCTCATGGTACGCAGCATATTTTTTGTCAGTGTAACCGGTTCAGGTTTGGTATCTTTTCTTCTGTTCTGATTATCCAGTATAGCATAGATTACATTGGAATTCCCCGGCATCATGGAAAGCCCGATGCGGCCGACTCCTTCATTATCGGGGAAACCATTTGTATCATCATTAATCTTCTTCCAGGTCTCACCGCGGTCAGTGCTCTTATATATACCGGAGGTTTTTCCGCTTTCCTCAAAATCCCATGCCCGCCGGGTTCTGTACCACATAGCTGCGTAGAGAACATCGGGATTGCCGTTATCCTGAATAATATCGATGCCTCCCGTGTTTTCATCAATCATTAAAACGTGCTTCCAGTTCTTTCCTCCGTCAGCTGATTTATATATACCCCGTTCCTTATTTGGCGAGTACAGATGGCCCAGTGCTGCCACGTACAAAGTACCGGAATTATTTTTATCAATGATAATCCTGCCGGTACGGTGAATCTCCCCCAGCCCCAGATGCTGCCAGGTTCTCCCCGTATCAGAAGAGGCGTAAATACCGGTTCCGCTGTATGAGGAGCGGCTGGAATTTTTTTCACCTGTGCCAATATAAATTGTATGTGATTTCCAGTCCACAGCAATATCCCCGATGGTCATCACCGGCTGATCTTCGAACACAGGGGTAAAACTTGTGCCGCTGTTGGAAGTTCTCCATACTCCGCCGCTCGCATAAGCAACATAAAACTCATTGGTATTGGCAGGATTTACATCCACATCCACAATTCTTGCGCTCATTACGGTAGGGCCGAGTGATACTGCCGGAACGTTTTTAAAGAGGGATTGTTCCCGCAATTCCATTTTGGCTTTGTATCCGTTCAGCCGTTCTGAAACAGGTGTCGGCTTCACGGGATTTACTGCCGGCTGGGCAAGGAGCAGATTAGTAAGGAAAACTGTAAATAATAATTTGCTGATATGCATCGGTTAACCAATTATTTTTATCTGTTAATATAGAGAATTTTGACCACTTTCGGAGGCGGGGTACGCTCAATTTTCCCTTGTCTATCTCATACATTCTCAATAAATATACATATAGAATTTGGATAAGTATGAAGAAAATCGCTCTATTTATTGTATTCGGACTGATATACACACAAACCGCAGCACAGAACCTGTATGAGTTTCTGAATCTGGACATGAGCCCTCGGTCAGGTGCTCTGGCAGGCAGTTTTGTGGCAGCTAATGATGATCCGGATATTATTTTTTCAAATCCTGCAGGCCTGTATGGTTTGCAGGGGACACCTGTTTCTTTTTCCTACCTTAAGCACCTTCTGGATTTTAATTTTGCATCCCTATCTGCTTCACGTGAGATCGAAAATATCGGAAGAATCTCCGCGGGAATTAAATATGCCAATTTTGGCAGCTTTACGGAAGCGGATGAATATGGCAATCAGTACTCGGAATACGGTGCTGCCGATTTTCTGCTGACGGCAGGGTACGCAAATGAGATTGATAAGAACTTTCACTATGGTGTTAATGTAAAGTTTATTTATTCCGGCATTGCAGATTACTCTTCAACAGCTGTTGCGGCTGATCTGGGTGTTCAATACCTGATTCCGGATGAGAACTGGACTTTTGCAGTTGCCTTCCGCAATTTTGGCAGTCAGCTCTCCTCTTACATAGAAACCACGGAGAATCTTCCATTTGAAATGGCAATTGGTGTTTCAAAGAAATTACAATACCTGCCCCTCAGATTTTTTGTTGACTTCAGAAAATTGAATGAATCGCAGGAATCTTTTTTCTCTCGCTTTAAATCATTCACCGTTGGCGGTGAATTCACACTCAGCAAAGTTGTAAAACTCCGCCTGGGGTTTGATGCAGAGAAAAGAAGAGAGCTGAAAATTGGTTCGTTTGCCGGACTGGCTGGATTTAACGTTGGACTTGGATTTAATGTTAAAGAATATCAGGTTGGTTACGCATATTCATCCTTCGGCGAAATCGGCGCGCTCCACCGCTTTGGTATTTCCACTACTTTAGAATAAACGAAAAAAGCCGGCTGATATTTCTCAGCCGGCCTGTTTCTCTTCAATATTTTGCCTGATACTTTCTGATTCTCTCAGCCGGCCAGACCGTTAGGTCCTTTCAGGAAACCTTTTAAATACCGGAACCCTACCATCTTTTTCTGGTTTTCATCCCATAACGTGAGGAAAAGACTCCTCAGACTTGTCCGAATTGTCAAAACATACGCATTCTGAAAAAACGGATTTTCCTTATGGCATTTTTCCAATAAGTAATTAGGAATCTTCGGGCTTAAATGATGAATATGATGAAATCCGATATTTCCCGTAAACCATTGTAAAACCTTTGGCATGTGAAAATATGAGCTTCCTTTTATACCTGCCAGTGAAAAATCCCATGATTCATCTTTTGCCCAATACGCTTCCTCAAACTGATGCTGCACGTAAAAAAGCCAGATACCTGTGGTACAGGAAATGACGGTTATTGGAAGCTGTATCATCAGCAGGTTAAGATAACCGGTAAAATATCCGATGGTTCCAAAAAAGAGAAGCAATGCTGCATTGGTCCAATAAATGCTCGGGTAGGTCGGCTCAAGTGATTTTGA
>CAYYJL010000155.1:0-4818 GCA_964472245.1 uncultured Ignavibacteriaceae bacterium
TAATCGGGTTTTGGATCTTTGCTGATGAGATTAATCACTCCCGCAATAGCTCCGCCCCCGTACAGAGTGGATGTGCTGCCTTTGATAATTTCCACGCCATGCAGATCGAGCGGAAGAATCTGCAGCAAACTTAATCCGCTTTCCAGCCCTCCGTAAGATGGGAGCCCGTCTGAAAGGAGCCGCGTATATTTGCCATCCAACCCTTGCAGCCGGAAGTAAGCGGCTTGATTATTGGAAGAGACCTGCTGCACCTGAATGCCCGGACTCTCGTTAAGCATCATGGTCAGATTTGACGGCTCCATACTTATTTTCTCATCCAATTCCTCGCCACCTATATATTCAACCCGCTCCGGTTCATCGGCAATCGTCCGGCTGCCGCGCGTGGATCTAACAACAACCTCTTCAAGTTCCTCTTCGGCATGTTCCATATATATAATAATCAGGCCGTCCTCCTGAATGGGGAACACAAACTCTCTTTCTTCCTCATGGTACCCGACAAAGCTGAATGTAATATGCCAGGTTCCCGCTGGTATATTATCAATTCGTACTGCACCGCTGCTGTCTGAGGATGCACCTTTTTGCAGCCCGCTTATATAGACGTTCGCCCCTTCCAGCGGTTTATTGCTTTCTTTATCTTTTACATAAGCAAAAAAGTTGTTTTGCCCGTAAAGACCAAAGCAAGCAAAAACAATAAGCATAAAAATAATCCGGACGGATTTCCCAAACATACATACACCTGTATTTATATATATAAAAAAACAGCCGGAAGAGGTAATCCGGCTGTGTAAAAATGAACGATTCCGTTAATGCGAAAAAAGTAACCGGCTTGCGCCCCTTATTCCTCGACGCCTGCATTGTTTTCTGTCCTCTGCATTTCAGCGTCAGCAGGGGTTTCTTCGCCGGAGGTTTCCTCAGCAGATGGCTCCGGTATCGGAACGATGCGGACATCAACTGCATGTTTTAAGTAGCGGTTCTTTTTGCGGTCAAATAAATCGGCAACGTAATAAGATACCTTGGTTCCTTTGGGCAGTTCAACTTCCTTACCAAGGAATTCATTCAAACGGAAAGGAAGTGTAAAACCTTTACCGCCGCCGGCATGTATATATCCCATACCGTTTTCGCGGGTTATCCTTTCAATTTTTCCGTAATAAGGGTCTCTTCCCTTAAAGGTTTCTCTCTGCCATATTTCCCGGCAGGCATCCAGTATATCCTGAACTTCAATATCTTCGTTTACATCAACCTGATACTCTTTGCATAATTCCAGCAGATTATCTTCATGAGGTACGTTTCTTTTCCGGTCAACTGCCAGCAATAGTTTTGCGTGCAAAATTACGGTTTCAGTTGCTTCCTCTTCCTTATAAAGCTCTGCAAGCAGAAAGAATAGTTTCATCTTTTTACTTGTTTCACCGGGGAGAAGTGCTGCTTCAATACAAATATTTTTTGCTTCTTCTTTTTTGCCAAGCGGAATAAGAATATCTGCTATATCTTTCATGATAAACCAGCGGTTATTCTCTTCCAGGATATCATTCAATTGTTCTAATGCCAGGTCTGTTTTACCAAGACGTGCATTTGCAAGAGCCACACGGCGCAGCAGCCAGATATCATTGTTGTTGTGGAATTTAGGTACGGTTTCAAACGCTTCTTTGCAAAGATCTATACTTTCCTGATAGCGTTCCTTTTTGTACAGACATTTTGCTTTATACGTAAAATACTGCTCATAAAAGGAAGCCGGGGAAATTTTTTTGCCCGTGCGATTAGTGTACATATCAACTTCTTTGGGCAGCTTTTTATAATCTACTTTATCAAGCCATTCCAGCATCAAATCAGCATCATATTCCGGCTGGCGGTCCAGATAATCCAGCACGCGGAAAACAGTTTTAGTGTAGGGAGATTGTGATTCAGATTGATTGGTTATGCTTGTGATAAGGTGCGCTTGTTCAAGAAAAGTCTCAAAGTCTGGCAGGTTTTCGCCTGTTAAATCCTTCCTGTAAATGCTCCAGGCATAGAGGGAGTTATTAAAAACGAAATTTTTATCCATCTCATAAACTCTGTGGCAGACCTCATAGGCCTCCTCATATTTTCTCTCCTTTAGCAGACAGGTTGCATAACCCCACCCATCCCATTTGCTGAATTCTTCCGGATAGTTATCCCATAACTCTTTGTACTTCGGTATGGCTAACCGGTACTTTTTTGTTTTGCGAAGATCCTCTGCCTTCTGTTGTGTTTCAATGTATGCGGACATTTGAATAGAACTCCATTAATTTGCTCAATAAACAGCACATATTCCGTGAATGGGGCAATACCATCCCACTATGAGAAATTTCTCCTCATTTTGTCACCCTTAAGGTCCTTAAAAAGGGATAATGCTACCCTACAGATACTGTGCATCCTTCCTGTTAGACCCCCATAAATCAGACTTTCCCCAAAAACCGGACTGCGCCTGAGATAAGCCCGATTGTTATTTAAGATTTTATTATTCGTTTGCAAGTTAAACAAAAACTTAAAAAAGATTCAATAAAAAAATAGTGCTAAAACGGTGTTTTTTTTAATTCTCAGTACTAAATTACTGTTTTTCTTCCCTCCGGGCAATGAGGGGGGACACATCAGGAAAACTCACAAAAGCGGTCCCTTTTACAACACCCCCTTGTTCCCATTCCTTCACCTGCATGAGAATATCAGGGGAACATTTCTACCGGGGATTGGAACCCGTAAAAACTCCGTTATCTTTGCTGAATCCCGGCTCGTATATACTAAATTGTTAGAAAACCCGTGGAATATCATAATAGTTCCAATAAGGTAATTATTCCCCGCTACCTGAACGGAATCATCGGCAAAGTTGCCTGTCTTATGATGATAGATTCCGGTTTTAACTAATGTTGAGGAGCTCCGGTGGCGCACCCAAAAAGCGGTAAATTTGCCATATTTCCTGCACTCTGCACCAAAACCTCCACAATTTAGGTTTACCTCTCCTGGCTATCATAGCTCATATTCGGCATTCAAATGGTAAATCGTTATTTTTAAGGATCACAATCAGAAAATTATTTTGATAGAAGTACAGGAAGAGACTGAAATAAAAGATAAGACAGCGGCGGCCACCGGGCAGGCGTGGATAGTTTCCGCTGATATGGGTTACGGCCATCAGAGGGCAGTATTTCCCCTTAAAGCCGCGGCATATGAAAAAATCATCACAGTGGGTGCCCTGCAGGATATCACCCCGGCAGAAAAAAAACTGTGGGACAGGATGCTGATGCTGTATGAATTCTTTTCCCGCATGAGCACGGTTCCGGTTATCGGAAAATTCCTTTTCGGTATTTTGGATTCTCTTCTGTTTATACCTTCATATTACCCCATGCGCAATTTGTCAGGCGCAACCTTTCAGGTAAGGATGCTCAGCTCCAGCATTAAAAAAGGACTCTGCAGCGGAATGATGGAAAAAATCCGCAGCAAACATCTCCCCCTGGTTACCTCATTTTATACCCCTGCAATTGCTGCTGATATGGCCGGCCACGATGAGATTTACTGCATCATCTGCGATGCGGATTTAAACCGTGTGTGGGTTGCCGAGCAGCCGTATGAAAGCCGAATCAGATATTTTGCCCCCTGCGGAAAAGCGGCACAGCGGCTCCGTTCTTACGGCATTGCGGATGACCATATATATATAACGGGCTTCCCGCTTCCGCATGAATTACTGGGCGGACCGGAGCTCCCCGTCCTCAAGAGAAATCTTGCCCGGCGGCTCCGCACGCTTGATCCCAAAAATAAATTCATGCAGCGCAATGAAAAAAATGTTGAACATTTTCTGGGCGAACAAATACATCTCCAAAACGCTTCATCGCCACTCACCATTACCTTTGCAGTGGGCGGTGCGGGGGCACAAAAGGAAATCGGATCCCGCATTGCCTATTCTCTCCGTAATGAAATAGCACGCGGCGATGTAAAACTGAATCTGGTCGCCGGAATCCGCAAGGAAGTGTATGATTACTTTGCTGATATAAAAAAGATTCAGCATGATAACACACCTCATATATCTATTATATATAGTGAATCCTTAGAGGATTATTTCGCTTCATTTAATGCACTGCTGCATCATACGGATATACTATGGACCAAACCCAGTGAGCTCTCTTTTTACGCCGGGCTCGGCATTCCCATTATCATGACTCCTGCTATCGGCTCGCAGGAACAGTTTAACAAATACTGGCTGAAGGAAATTACCGCCGGAATTCCGCAGTTGAATCCGGATTATACACACCAATGGCTTTTTGACTTCATCAAAAAAGGCCGTCTGGCAGATGCTGCCTGGTCCGGATTCCTGAAAGCACGAAAAATGGGTACCTATAAAATTGCTGAAGTACTGAAAACCGGCAGTATGACCCTCAGTGACTCCCCTTTGGAGCGTTAACCCATGAATAAATCAAACTACCTTCTTATATATCTAAAAACCGGCGGCGGCCATCTGGCTCCTGCTAAATCTGTTGCGGGATATCTTAACAGAGTTTACGGCCAGACAATAAATCCAATTCTAGTTAATGGTTTTGAGAATGCCCCGGAAGCACTCCGTTATATGCTTGAAGATGGGTACCGCATCCTGCAGGCAAAAGCCAAATGGTATTATGAGCTGCTGTATTTTATAAACAAATTTCCCCTGCTTGGTTTATGGAACCGCTTTATTGCAAAGACGGCTTCACAAAACCATATTGAACAGATGATACTGGAACATAAGCCGGAAAAAATTATCGTATTTCATTTCTTTTCTTATCAACCGGTATATACAGCTCTCAGAAAACACAATCTTTCCATCCCGGTTTTAACCGTGGT
>CAYYJL010000155.1:4918-6575 GCA_964472245.1 uncultured Ignavibacteriaceae bacterium
GGATTTATTCACCAGATGGTTGTTGTCTGCGGCAAGAACCTTTCCCTTAAAAAACACCTGGAAGAGTTAAAACAGGAGCACGCCGTTATTAACCTTCATATCTACGGTTATGTTGATTTTGTGTATGAGCTCCTTTCTATCAGCGAGGTAGTGGTTACCAAGTGCGGTGCTTCCACCATTATGGAAATACTGCATACCTGCAAAGTTCCCGTAATTATTGATTACATTTGGGAACAGGAAAAAGGCAACATGGAATATGTTGTAAAAAATCACTTTGGCATCTATGAAAAAAATATTTCAAAAATATCTGAAATGATACATAAATTATATTCTGACCCGGACTACTATCAGAGCTTTGCTGCTAACATAAAAAATGCTCATCTGAGCAGCGGCACAGCACCGGTCAGTGAATACATTGTTCAATTTAATAAATTACCGGACTTACACGCGTGAAAAAAAAGATTATCATTGGCTCCAGAGGCAGCGATCTTGCACTCTGGCAGGCAAATTTTATTAAAAGAGAGCTGGAAAGAAAAGTTAAATCCCTCTCTGTGGATATAACAATTATTAAAACCAAAGGGGATAAAATCCTGGACGTTGCACTTTCAAAAATCGGCGATAAAGGTTTGTTCACCAAAGAACTTGAAGTTGCTCTTTTAGAAAAAAGAGTTGATCTGGCTGTTCATAGTCTTAAGGACTTGCAGACAAAACTCCCCGATGAACTGATGCTTTCCTGCATTACCAAACGTCATGATGTGGAAGATGTACTGATTGCCCGTAAAAAGAAAACCACAATCCTCACCTTGCCGGAAGGTGCTGCGGTCGGTACAGGATCACTCCGCCGCAGAAGCCAGCTGCTTCACCTGAGACCTGATATAAAAATTGAGGAGCTCCGCGGCAACGTACCGGGCAGAATACAGAAATTTCTCTCTTCCAAATGGGATGCGATTATCTTAGCGCGCGCAGGCGTGGAACGGCTTGGTCTTAAGGAGTATATATCATCGTATATACCGTCAGACCTGATGCTCCCTGCTGTGGGGCAAGGTGCGCTTGGCATAGAAATTCATAAGGATAATACCGAAGTTCATGAAATCCTTTCTGTACTTCATCATGCAGAGACTGCTGCTGCCGTTCTGGCGGAACGCTCCCTGCTGAAAGAACTGGAAGGCGGCTGCCAGATACCTATCGGCGCCCTGGGCAGGGTCACCTCTTCCGGCTTATACCTGGATGCCGTAGTCGGCTCCATAGACGGAAGCATTACCTACCGGAAGAAAATGCGCGGCAGCAAAAACAGCCCGGAACTGCTCGGCAAAAAACTTGCCAAAGATTTAGTAAAAGCCGGTGCCGGTAAAATTCTTAAAGAAATTTACGCGGCCGAAAGGGCAAAGTAACCTTCCGTGCTCACAGTGCACGGCAACTGGGCATTCTGGTATTATAGATCAGAGTAATGATAAAATCCGGCGTTTAATCCGTTTACCTTTTAGAGTGGCAAAAAGGGATTAAACCGATTATCATTAAGATGTTTTGATTAAATGGCTTCACTTTGTAAGTTTGTAGGTTCTTGTACTAAAGAAATTGTGTGTATTTCTCCGAGGGTTTAGAGAGCAAAAAAACACATCATCAACAATCAGGAGTACTGATCATGAAGGTAATTAAA
>CAYYJL010000156.1:0-6559 GCA_964472245.1 uncultured Ignavibacteriaceae bacterium
GAGAGGGGGAGGGTTTCCCACGTATCATCTGCTGAATGAAAAGAGCGTGGAATTTGTACGGCAAAATGCAATTATTGTCAATGCTTCCCGCGGGGAAGTAGCCGATACAGAAACATTACTGCGGCTTCACCGGGAAAAGAATGTAACACTGATTACTGATGTGTGGGAAAATGAACCTGATGCAGCACCGGAGCATATACGAAGTTCTTTATTCAGCTCTCCGCATACGGCTGGATATACCCACCGGGGGAAAATACAGGGAACGGTTATATTATATCAGGCATTGTGCAGGTTTCTTGGAATGAAACTACTGTGGAAACCGCCATTCCCAACTCCTCCGGAAGAATTGCAATTGCCCGGTATTTCCGGATTATCTCCCACCGATATATATACGATGTTTGCTCCGATAACAAGATTAGATCAGGATACAGCAGCAATGCTGAAGATGATAGAATACAACAGAGCCGCCTCCGGTGTATACTTTGATGAGCTGAGAAAGAATTATCCCCTGCGTTATGAACTTGCCGATTTTGAGACGGGCAGAGAAATGCTGAAACTGCTTGGCTTAACAACCCCGCTTTAAAATAAAAAAGCCCGCTTGTTTAAGGCGGGCTGTAAAAATTTTTTATTTTCTTTTTTTCTGCAATGCCTGCTGCTGTTTAGCTTTCTGTTCTGCGGCGGACATCAGCTTCTGGAAGAATCCTCCTTTTGCTTTATTTGCCGGAACAGGTGTAAGTTCCACTTCCTTGCCGTATTTGGTTATATACCACTGCTGGCCGATGGAGAGAACGTTAAAACAGAAGTAGTACAGGTTCAAACCGGAGGGAAAGCTCATAAAAAGAATGGTGAGCATAACCGGCATGATATATAAAAGCGGTGCCTGTGAGGGATCTTTAGCTGCACCGGACATTTTCTGCTGGAGATAGGTTGTTACACCCATCAATATTGCAAGCCCGCTGATCTGATCCACACCAAAAAGGGGAATCTGGAAGCCAAGGGAGAAAATAACATCCGGACGCGAAAGATCAGAAATCCACCCGAAAAACGGCTGCTGACGGAGTTCAACAGCGGTCTGGAACGTACCCCACAATGCAATAAAGATAGGCATCTGCAGCAGCAAGGGTAAGCAGCCGCCAAGGGGATTAATGCCGTACGTGCTGTACAGCTTCATTGTTTCAGACTGAATTTTTGACGGATCATCCTTGAACTTTTCTTTCATCTCATCAATTTTCGGCTTAAGTGCCTGCATCTTTTTCATGGAAACCATGCTCTGCTTGGTGAGCGGGTTCAGCAGTACTTTTATGATGATTGAGAAAATGATGATAACAAGGCCGTAGTTGGCAATGAGTGTATAAAGGAAATTGAACAAGGGGAGCAGTACGTATTCTGCAATGGGACGGACAATCATCTTTAACCCGAAGAAGCTGCCGAAATCCACAACGGTTGTCAGGTTGCGGTTGTATTCTTCAAGGATTTCGTACTTAACCGGTCCGATATATACCATAAAAGAGGAGTTGACGGTTGATGTTTCTTTCAGCGGCATTTTAAGGCGCATCGAATAAAATTCCCGTACTCCGCCCTTTTCATGATTGGTTGCATATCCCTGTATATATGCACCTTCAACACCTGCCGGATTATCCGGAACAATAATGGCTGCAAAGTATTTGTTACGGACAGTTATCCAGTCAACTTTTCCGTTAAAATCCTGGGAGATTTTATCTCCGTCATGGGAGGCATCAATGATAACCTGTTCATCACCGTAAAACAAACTTGCGTTGGCTGCTGTTGCTTCGTCAAAAGAATTTTCCTCAACAAAGCGTATGCCTGCATCCCATACGATATCGTATGCTCGGTTGCTGATCACGGGGCTGAGATTATTGAGTGCTAAATCAAAACCTGCATCATACCGGTTTCCATGAAGGACGAATTTTTTAACAATGCTGCCGGCGTGATTTTGTGTATTATAGGTGTATGTTAACACAAGGGAATCCGTACCGGTCAGTTTGTAGTTACCAGCTTTGAGTGATGAGGCAAACTGCAGGTCACCGGTGGAAATTTTTCTTCCGTCTGTGGTGACAAAGTTCAAATCGAAGCTGCTTCCTTTGGCTATGTTCAGCAGCTGAATATCTTTAAGGTACCAGGGGGCATCGGCGGCAAGATTGTTCACATACCAGTTTTTAAAATTTTTCAGGTAGTATTTATAGAATTTTCCGCCTTTGCTGCTCATTTCAATATATGCAAGGTCTGTCTCTATTCTTACTATTTCCGGAGCGGCTGCAGCCGGAGCAAAAAATCTGCCGAACATTGCAGAGTCCGATTCAGCAGGAGCGGCAGCATTGTTGTTCTTTGCAGCTGCGGGTTCATCTTTTTTAGCAGGAGCGGTTGAGTCTGCATTCTGCGTAACCGCTGGTTTATCAGCCGGAGGGGGCTGAGGGGGCGGGGTTTGTATATATAACCAAACCATCAGAATAAGGCCGATTAATAAAAATGCGAGTGTAGTTTGTCTATCCATAGTTACAGCAAATCCGTATTACAGTTCTTTGTATAAAATTTATTCAACGGGGTCATATCCTCCCTTATGAAAAGGGTGGCATTTGGAAATTCTTTTAACGGCAAGCCAACTCCCCTTAAAAAAGCCGTATTTATTAAGCGCGTCAAGTGCATACTGAGAGCACGTCGGGTAAAACCTGCATGAAGGGGGAAGAAGCGGAGAGATAAACCTGCGGTAAAAAAGTATGATATATACAGCAATGGTCTTCAATGCCGCAGATTCTTTAGAATGCGTTCCATAACGGAAACAACAGCCGGCTGGATATCAGCAAGCCCCACGTGATTGTGGCTGCGGCTGTTAACCGAATACAAGGTAAAAACAACCTGAACGGGGTTACCGTTGGCTGGAAAATCCTGTAAAAATGTATTTTTATTCAGACGGTATGCTTCCTTAATTAAGCGCTTCATCCGGTTCCGCCACACTGCATTACCGGATTTTTTTGAAACGGCAGCTGCAATTGCAATGCTGAAAGGTGCCGGCCTTTGGACCGGCAGGTAAAATGCCCTTAAGAGTTTATCTGCAGAGAGTACAACTTTGCCGTTGGTGAAAATATTTTCAAATGTGGTTTTCCCCCTGATCCTTTCACAATGCGAAAGGCCCTTGTGTGCCACATGAATTATCTTTCGTCGCTAACGGTAAGTTTTTTTCTGCCTTTAGCGCGTCTTCTTGCGAGGACTTTTCTGCCGTTGGCAGTAGCCATTCTTTCGCGGAAACCGTGCTTATTCTTTCTTTTTCTATTGCTCGGCTGGTATGTTCTTTTCATCTTACTATCCTAAATTAAAAACAGACCTCAAAGATAAGTATTCCGTTGAAAATTTACAACCGAAAAGAAGCTGCCGGCTGCGGGATTTTGGCGATAATAGCCCGGGCTTGGAGGTTAATTTCCCCTAAAAACACATTTTTGGCGGGAATGCTGAAATTTACTATTATTTGGCACTAAATGAGGAAAACCTATGATTTATTATAATATGACTGCAAATGTGGCTGCAGCAGAGCAAGCCGCCTGGCTGGAATGGGTGAAAGAGAGCTACATAAAAAGCATGATGGCTACCGGTTTGTTTGATAAATACAAGATCCTGAAAATTCACCAAACCGATCCGGAAACGGTCAGCTTTGCCATGCAGTTCCGCTGTGCAACTGCGGACCATTTCAGTGAATTTGAGCAGAATTACATGGAGTACCTGAACGGCCGCCTGAGTGAAAACTTCTATACCTCCGCAGTTTATTTTGATACCGTCCTGGAGTTGGTAGAGTAGGGGGGGTGAAATAGACGCAACCATGCAGATATTTTGTAAATTACGGCTATGTCCCTTAAAAATCTCTATATCATTGGCGGGTGTAACGGTGCCGGAAAAACCACTGCATCGGTAACGGTTCTTCCTCAGATACTTAATTGCAGGGAGTTTGTCAATGCGGATGAAATTGCAAGAGGACTTTCCCCGTTTAATCCTGAAAATGTAAACTTTGAAGCGGGGAGGCTGCTGCTGAGCCGGATCCGGCAGTTGTTGCGAGAAAATGAGAGCTTTGCTTTTGAAACAACGTTGGCAACAAGGAGCTATAAGAATTTTATCACAGAAGCAAAATCCAGAGACTATCTTGTTAATTTGTTATTTTTTTGGCTTGATAACGTTTCACTTGCAAAAGAGCGTGTACGTTCCCGGGTGAGGGAAGGTGGACACTCTATACCGGATGATGTGATTGAAAGACGCTATATAAACGGCATTAAAAATTTATTTGATATATATCTTCCGGCGGCGGATAATGCAACTATTTATGATAATTCCAGGGGAGACTACGAATTAATGGTTGAACAGGCCGGTGGCAAGACTGTAATACTAAACAGTGAAAAGTATAATAAACTCATTGAGATTCACAATGCAATCTAAAGAAATTAAAGGGCAGCGGGAGGCAATCAAAAAGGGGCTTGAGGAGGCATACGAAAAGATGCTGGAGTTTAAGATTTATAAAAAGACTCCCGTTGTGGTTATGCGTGAGGGGGTAATTGTGTATCTGGATGCCAAAGAGGAATTAGAACGGTTCCGGCGTGAGAAGGGGAAAAGGGAAAACAGGGAAGTATAACTGCTTAATGTAAGTTGGGGAGGGGACCTCAGATTTTAGGGGCATGCCGTCAATTCACAGTCTAAATCGTATATTTACGTATCATCTCGTATCAAGTGGCGTTTCAGAGGGCTCTAATGTCTCAATTTTGTTAATCACTGAGCTGCAGATATTTCTTTTTCTCTTTAGGGGTAAGTTTTTCGGTTGCATAGCGGAGGGTTATGCGGGGCATGGTTGGGGCATACTTGTCTAGGAAAGCAAGGAGGCGCTCCTTATCCCGTTTGCCGGCTTCACGGAGCCAGCTGCCAACGGCTTTGTTAACGGTTTCCGCTTTATCGTGAACAAGTATTTCTGCAAGGGCAAAGGTATCATCAATATCATTCTGCCTGATAAAAAACCAGGTAGCGGTGATAGCTGTTCTTCTTTCCCATACGTTTTTAGATTTTGCAAGTTTATATAACGGCTTGCGGTCTTTATCAAAAAGATATCCGCCGACAACGTAAGGGGCACTGCGGTCAACAAGGTCCCAGTTGTTTATGCGGGAATGATTCTCTATATATATGGTGTACAGCTCCTTTTTAATTTCCGGGCTGGTTTTTTTATCTCTTGCGCGGAAATCCATAATGCTCACTGCCCCAACACGCACTTCATAGTAGTCGCTTGCAAAAAGTTTGGTGATTTCCTCAGTGGGCATTTGTGTATACTTCTTTGCCAAAGCAAATATGCTGCCCATGCGGATGCCGAGGGTTTTATTATGGGGACCCGGCTCATGCAGGTGCCTCGAGTTATCAGAAGGATACTTAGCTTTGAGGAGGGTTAAGTCTATAATGAATTGGGCTGCTGTCATCAAGTTAAAAGTTATATATATTGAAACAATAAACTATTGAACTTAAATCGAAAAATTATTAAAAACATTATTTTGAATATAGGATAATACTGTGGAAACAAAATACCTGGCATCAGAGAGCTGTTGTTCTGCCTCCTCTTTTGATGCATAATAAAAATCCAAGTAGTCACTATCATTTCTTTGTTTGAAAGCACCAGTCAAAATTTTATTCAAGTTAAAATCAAATTTACCGGTCTTAACAAAGTTTTCAGAAAATACATGAATAACGCCGGAATGTGATTTTGCAGACAATTCCATTGTTGCCAATACTGCTCTTGCTGCATGAAAAATTGCGTAATAAGAAGCACTTATTGACGAGTTAAATAGATTGCCATGCAAACTAATTTCAGCATTCTTGAGCTCGTCAAAGGCCTTTTTTAACCTAAAACGTGTAATTTCTTCAATTTTGGTCAAATAACAAGTATCCCATCTTCCTCAATGTTTACAAAAAGATCCATCGAGTCTTTCCAATGGTTAAAATCATTTTCAGGATAAAGAAGTATGGAAAAAAGGACTGATTTATCCGTCAAATATTTAGCTGTCAGGTCAACAACAAAGGATGAGTGTTCCTTAATCTGTGAACTTTTAAGAAGAACCAAAATATCCACGTCGGAATACTGTTTGTACTCTCCCCGGGCATACGAACCATACAAAACCACCTTTGATAAATCATCGCCAAAGTAGGAGCGGAGATCGGAGACAAGCTCTGATAATGCTGTTTTGATTTCAGATGGGATCGGTGAGTTCTTCATGATTATTTGAACTTAAGATTAAAGAAGTCAAAATATAATAATTTTACTAATCAACATTATGGAAATTCATCTTAAACCACTCCTCTTCTGAGAGCGCCGGCTGGGGAGATTTAACTTTCTCTGCAATGCGTTCCTGCACACGGCGGATGGAACTATTAATCATCGTGTGAGAGATAACCTCACCCGGTTTTAAGCCCATCTTTTGAATAACATCTTTCAGCCGTTCCGACCCGAACTGTTTGAGCAGCTGATCATCAAAGGACTGATAATACACAATAGAGGTCTGTCTGCGGAGTGCACGGGCAAATTTTG
>CAYYJL010000157.1:0-3143 GCA_964472245.1 uncultured Ignavibacteriaceae bacterium
TTATATATACACGATAACATAAAGTCTAACCCTATTTTTATTAATTTGTTAAATGAGAGAAGAAACGGAAAACATACACGTACCGGAAGCTTTTACCTCCATAAAAAGTTCCGCACATGCAGTTTATAAGGAAAAAGGGTCAGAGTTTATTGCAGATGCCTTTCCACTCTACCCGGATGCTGACCCGGCAGAGCATCTTGCTGCAATAAAAAAACAATACTATGATGCTTCCCATCACTGTTATGCATACCAGCGGATTTCCGGTGAGGCGAAATCATCGGATGACGGTGAACCTGCCGGTTCTGCGGGGATAAGAATTGCCGGCGCCATAGAGCATTTTGGCTATCGGGAAATCCTTATTGTTGTAACGCGCTACTTTGGCGGAACAAAATTGGGAATCGGCCCGCTTGGGAAAGCATATCATGAAGCTGCCCGTCTTGTTTTAGAAGATGCCGCCCCGGTCTCATATCTCCTGTACCGCTCAGCAGAGCTGCAATACCCGCACGACCTTACCAGCATCATCTACCGTCTGATAAACCGCCACAGGGTGAAAATCCGGGAAGAACAATATTCCGATTCCGTTACCATGAAATTATGGATACCTGCCGGGGAAATGGATTCATTTATCGCCGCAGTTGAAAATGATTCCGCAGGAAAAGCAGCAGCAGAATCACAAAGCAGCTTTATATATCTGCCGGAATAATCAGCTTCTTTTCAGGTGGTTCAGGTACATTTTAATCCATTCCATATCAGCAAGCAGCTCCTGCAAGCGGAGGAAGGATTCATGGCTCATCGTAAGATACTGTTCATTTATGGTAACGGATAATTCCGCCGGAAGGAAGCCGGATATATCCTGCATCTGCCCGATGAATTTTTCTAATCCGGTAGAAAGATCTGTTTTGATGGAGTCAAGATTATTAACATCTGTTCTCCCCTGTGCACTCTTAAGCACGCGCATAAGTCCGTTTATATACTTTGCATTAAAGGATGCGGAACTTAACAGCTCCACCTGACCTGCCGCAGCACAGCTGGCAATTAAATCACTGATAATCTTTTTATCTTTTAATTTATTCCCGGAAAATTCAGCCAGCCCGTTAACAAATTCCTCTGTATTTTCTATCTGCATTGTTATGCTCCTTTTTCAGCCGGCATGACTATACCAAGACCATCCCCTATAGTCAGGAGGGTAAATTCATAACCGGGTAAGTTTGCTATCTTTTTATTAAATGCCCTGATGATTTCCGTACTGGCTTCATACGATTCCGGTACATATTTGCCGGCGGTGTAGCCATGCCACAGGAGATTATCAATCAGGATGATGCCGTTATCTGCTAGTATATTCAGGGAGAGCATAAACAGCTCATCATAATCTTCCTTATCAGCATCAAGAAAGATAATATCACACTTTGGCCCGAATCCGGAAAGTATTTCTGCAGCATCCCCTTCCAGCAGAGTGATTTTTTCTTCAAAACCGGATTGCCGTATATACTCTTTGGCTAGTTTCAGGTTATCTTGGCTCTTTTCAATGGAATATATCTCCGCCTCTTTTGGAGCTGCTGCTGCGGCAATAATGGTGGAGTAACCGATTGCTGTTCCAATCTCCAAAAAAAGAGAAGGATTTTTCAGCCGTACAAGGGTATGCAGAAATTTAGCTGCAGGAGATTCCAGAATGGGAATTCTTTTTTCCTTTGCAAACTGTTCCATTTCAGCAAGCAGAACATTCCTCTGCGGCTGCAGTTCATTCAGGTATATATCTGTTTCGGGTGTGACTACATTGCTCACGGCAGATATACCATTTTCTGTGTTAACTGATTCCCCGCATATATAACAGAGTAAAAATATACTCCGCCAGGCATCCTGACACCTTTGTCATTTTTGCCATCCCAGGTAAAGGTGGAATAGCCGAGTTGAAAATCTCCGTTATATAGCGTGGTTATTTGCTCACCAAGCGCATTGTATATCACCAACCTGCCGGTTGAAACAATGGGCGAATAAAATCTGAAGGAGGTGAGATTATTAAACGGATTGGGGTAGTTATTCTCAAGCACATATCCTCCCGGAACGGGCGCCGTTTCAAGCACAATATCCTGGCTGCCGATTGCAGAGGAGAAGTAACTGCCTGCTGCGGGGGTTCTGACAACTGTACCTGGAGCAGATTCATGCCTCATATAAAAATAGAGGGACATTGCTCCGTCAGTAACCGGAAGAGATGCCTGATACTTGAACCCGCCGTCAAAGACCATAGTAACTGAGTCAAACTCCGCATTATTCTTGGAAAAATATAATGTGGGTGCAGTGCCGGCAGCAACAGAATCAAAGAATACTTTTTCAAAAATATATCCGCCGGGGGTATTCTTAACCGCGGGGAGACTGATTGCCTCCTTCACATTAATCAAACCATAACCGCGGTAAAAATTCGGCCTGTTAAAACTGCCTGCAGTGCGGATTAATCTGGATTTAACCTGTGTATTTGTTAAATGAGGGTAAGCAGACCAGACCAGGGCAGCTGTACCTGCAGCAATTGGCGTTGCTGCTGAGGTTCCGGTACCGTACTGATATCTGTCTGTTGATGAAGCAGTGGCACCATAAACACCAAGACCCATGGCAACCAATTCCGGCTTAAGCCGGCCGTCAGGGGTCGGACCAATTCCGCTGAAAGAAGCTACAGAATCATCTGAACCCACAGCACCAATTGCAGTGGTATATATACCATCTGCGGGAGCGATGATATATTTCCATGGTTTGTTCCCTTCATTTCCGGCAGCAGTAATGGTTAATACTCCGCGGCTGTATGCAAGTTCAGCAGCCCGGGTAACAATGGTGGTTTTGCCGTCCATTTGTGCATAGGTATATGATGTTTGCCCCGCATCAAATTCATTATAGCCCAGGGAAGATGAAGTAATCTTAACTCCCCTGTTTTCCATCCACTGTAACGCCGCAGCGTAATTATCTTCTTCTATGTTCCGTTCGCTGCGTATATCCTCTGTTTTAGCCAGAAGAAAATCTGCACCGTAAGCCGCACCGATAAGCATACTATCCTTATATCCGCCTATAACGGAAAAAACAAAGGTACCATGTCCGTGCTGTCCGGGTACATCACCCGCCTGATTAGCCGTTACGCTGTCTCCAAATACAAAATCATA
>CAYYJL010000157.1:3153-6558 GCA_964472245.1 uncultured Ignavibacteriaceae bacterium
ATACGCCCACCAATACACCGCGTCCGGTAATTCCTTTTTTATGAACATCGGGAATTTTATTCATCTGCAGCTGCGTGAAGGATTCACCGTAATTCAGTACAGATTTTGACAAACGGGTGGAAGTCTGTGCCGGGCTGAGTTCATCACCGGCAGATGAAAATGATTTTACTTTTTCCACCTTTGCCACAAAGGGAAGAGCTTGTATATATGTAAGCTGTTCGGGATTCAGATATGCACTCACGGCATTAAACCAGTCCAGCCGGTAAATAATATTGATACCTGCATTTTCGATGGAATCGGTATATACCCTGCTGACCGGAATGTCTTCTTCAGTTATGATATTATCATCCCCCATGACCTGTTTCCTTCTTTCTATAGCAGCAGGAGAAAGCCGGTTAAGAGCAGCAAGATATTCTGCACTCTGTTTTTGCAGAGTACCGGCAGAGAGTCCTTTATCTTTAAAGTATATTATATACTTAGTATTGCCGCCGCCGGCAAGTATGGCAGAGAGTGAAATGATTACAAGAAGTATTTTCATATAGTTTCCATTCGGGCAAACAATGTAACAACTACGGGAATTACAAAAATCTCCGGTTCATTAGTGAACCAGTTTTAATATCCTGTCTGTGCGCACTGCCTTCAGCCAGGTAAGTGCATTGATATCCAAAGACCAATATACCATGAACGCACGGCCAATGATATTTTCTTCCGGAACAAAGCCCCAGTAACGGCTGTCCATACTGTCATCACGGTTATCACCGAGAACAAAATAGTAATTTTTCTGCACAGTATATTCAGAAGTTTCCTTACCATCAATGTAAATGCGCCCCCCTTCAAGAGATACTGACTCAGTCCCAAGTTCCCTGTTTATAAATACACGCCACTCCTGATAATTAAACGGAGTCAGGCGTATCACATCACCTTTTCTCGGTATCTGCAGAGGACCGTAATTTCTGTCACTCCAGCCCCTGCCTGCGGGAAAAATTCTTTCCGATTTGCTTTCTGCCACGCCTTGCTTAAAGATAACACCTTCCGGCTGATCCACGGGCTGACCGTTAACATATACTTTTTTTTCAATAATTTCCACAACGGAACCGGGGATGCCTGCTACTCTTTTTATGTAGTTAACATCTTCATGCTCTACGATTGCATCCCTGTCGCCGGGATACCGGAACACAATAACATCATTAACCGCAGGGTAGGTATAATCAGGCAGCGTGAAAATCGGGATGCTGACCCCGATAAACGGTATATCCAGCTGATTAAAATTGCTGAAAGAAACTTTTTCTACCAGGATTAAATCTCCGGGAAGCAGGGTTGATTCCATGGAAGAGGTAGGAATCTTATACGCTTCCAGAAGGAAAGTTCTGATAATAACAACCAGCAAAAATGCGATGACTGCCACTCGTATATACTCGCGGAGGGAGAACCCCCTGGATTCCTGTTTCTGCTCTTCCCCGTTCAGGTCTGCAGCAACTTCCGGCTCCTGCATCAATCCTCTATCTGCAGGACTGCAAGGAATGCCTCCTGAGGAATTTCCACATTGCCCACCTGCTTCATCCTCTTTTTACCCTCTTTTTGTTTTTCCAGCAGTTTGCGTTTTCTGGATATATCACCGCCGTAACACTTAGCAAGTACGTTTTTGCGCAGTGCTTTTACGGTGGATTTGGATATCACCTTTGTTCCGATTGCCGCCTGAATGTTTATTTCAAACATCTGTTTGGGTATAAGTTCCTTCAGTTTTTCACAGACTTTGCGTCCCCAGTCATATGCCTTAGTCCGGTGAACTATCATGGAAAGTGAATCAACAGATTCCCCGTTCAGCAGTATATCCAAACGAACCAGGTCGGATTCCCTGTACCCAATCAACTCATAATCAAATGATGCATAGCCGCGCGTGGTGGATTTTAGTTTGTCATAAAAATCGAAAATAATTTCTGCCAGCGGAAACTCATAAGCCAGGTCAGCCCTGGTAGGGTCAAGGTATGAAGTATTTTTATATATACCTCTTTTATCCATTGCCAGCTTCATGATGTTGCCAACGTATTCACTCGGGCAGACTATCTGTGCCTTAACATACGGTTCTTCTATATATTCCAAATCACCAACGGCAGGCATATCAGCAGGATTATCAACAACTACCTCTTCCCCGCTCTTTGTATATGCTCTGTATTCCACGTTGGGGAGTGTTGTGATGATTGACTGATTAAACTCACGGTATAATCTTTCCTGCACAATTTCCATATGCAGCAGCCCAAGGAACCCGCAGCGGAAGCCAAAACCAAGTGCTGCGGATGATTCCGGCTGGGAAACCAGTGCAGAATCATTCAGTTTAAATTTCTCTAATGCATCACGCAGGTCTTCAAAATCTTCTGAGTTGGTGGGGAAAAGTCCGCTGTACACCATCGGTTTAACTTCCTGATAACCGGGCAGACGGGCGGGCGCACCATCTCTCTGTGTGGTTATTGTATCACCCACTTTTGTATCGTGGACATCCTTTATGCCGGCAATGATATATCCAACATTTCCGGTGGTCAGTTCTGCAGTTTTAATTTTCTTTAAGCCGAGTATGCCCACTTCCTCTGCTTCATAAAAATTATCATGAGCAAAAAAGCGGATTTTATCCTTTTCCTTTAGCGTGCCGTGTACAATCCGTATATACGCTATTGCACCGCGGTAAGCATCAAAGATGGAGTCAAATATTAATGCCTGCAGCGGACCGTCCGGATTACCTTTTGGTGCGGGAATCTTCTTAACTACTGCCTCAAGTATTTCCTCAATGCCCAGTTTAGACTTTGCGCTCGCTAAAACAATATCTTCATCCTTGCAGCCAATCAGGTCTATAACCTGATGCTTGATTCTTTCCGGCTCTGCGCTCGGCAGGTCAATTTTATTCAGGACCGGTACAATTTCCAGCCCGGAGTTAATTGCCATATAGAGGTTGCTGATGGTCTGTGCTTCAACGCCCTGGGAAGCATCCACAATGAGAACTGCTCCTTCGCACGCAGCCAATGAGCGGGAAACTTCATAAGCAAAATCGACGTGACCGGGGGTATCAATAAGGTTCAGAGTATAGGTTTGGCCGTCCCTGGCTTTGTACTGCATCTGAATTGCATGGGATTTAATGTTAATTCCGCGTTCCCGTTCCAGTTCCAAATCGTCCAGAATCTGGTTTTTTGCCTCTCTGGCGGTGATGGTGCCGGTGTATTCTAAAAGACAGTCCGCAATAGTTGATTTACCATGGTCAATATGCGCAATAATGCAAAAATTTCTGATTTTATCCATAAACTCTGTAAAAATGAATGCCAAATATACGCAAAATAGGGGGAGGGGGAAACGCAGGAAGAAAGGGATGCTTTCACCTCAGCTTGAAGTGCTCACTATTTTGTGTCATCAGGGGCTGTT
>CAYYJL010000158.1:0-6555 GCA_964472245.1 uncultured Ignavibacteriaceae bacterium
CTTATTAGGTGTAAGCTGATATCCCGTATTAGGAGGAGTTGCGGTTGAGAACTGAGTTGCAAGTCCTATCGCGTTAATAGGATAGGTTGGAGCCGGCTGTCCGTCCAGGTCAGTGTCACGGTCAACTCTTAAAACTGCACGGGTATAACCGTCCCAAACATTGATATTAGCATCAGCATTTGATGCAGGCCAGTTAACGGTATTATCCGGTGTTGTACCGAATCCGTTAATTTTAATGAGCATGCTTTCATATTTTTCAGCATTCTGGATGTAATGGGTAAGAGTCATTTCGACCGGTGTAACCGCATTAAGTGAATCCACAATAGTAACATCATTTGCAACGTTTGTTAAATTCAGCTGAGTGACGCCATTGAACTGAGCTACAGTACCGGTAACAAGAACTCTGGTACCGATGCTTAATAACATTCCGCCGCCGGTTTCACTGCCCTTGGTAATGATGATACCTGCGGTAGCATCCTGAATACCATATTGGAATCTGTTTGAAGATGCGGTGAAATTAATTGAGTTAACAACACCTAAAACGGTAACAACGTCATTTAATCTATCAGGAACAAAGTCATTGTTCGCATCAACTCTAACGGCTGCAATTGATTCCGCAAAGATAACTTTGATCGGATCCTTAGCCGGAGTTGTGAAAGAGTTTGGTCCGCCCGGAGGAGCAACAACAACCACTTCTTCATTTGAGTTTTCAAAGAAGATCAGATTACCAACTGCATCTGCTGCAACGTCAGCTCTGATAGAGGTGATATTGTTCTGTAAATCCTGATAGGCAACTTCCTTAGTGGGGGCGCCGGTATAAATTCCCTTTACAGCCCAGATAGCCTGCGAAGGGGGATTGCCGGAAGCGATTCTCGCCTGGGTAACGTATATATAATCATCAGCGCTTGTTGCACCATAATATATTGCAGCAGTTGAAACACGGCCTGAATCCATTTTCACGGTCCAGGTAGTGTCAGCAAAAGTTTTTGTACCGGATCCAATTGTTGTACCTAACTGAATTCTTGCGAGACCAGGTTTTGTGCTTGCATCCGGACTTCCGTAATATGCAATATATAAACTGTTGTTTGCATCACGGCCCTTAACTGCATCAAACATTATGATGCCCGCACCGTTTGTGCTTACCAGAACATCTTTTGTGCCGGTGAAATATGAACTGGTACCGATTTTGAAACCGTAAATGGTAGTATCACCAACAACAACAACATATTTGTCAGCGCCTGAACCAAAAACGGCCAGACCCTGAATAGCGGTGTTATATCCGCCGGAATCAATTCTGTAAACATTCAAGGAATCGGTATGATAGCGGTAAATTTCTCTGTTTGTTCTGCCAATCAGATATACATAGCCATCATCATCAGCTTCTGAGGAGTACCGTAATTCAGATGGACCAACAGGTGCCCCTGTGGTAGTCAGGGATGCATTACCCCGGACATCACCCCACTGTTCGCCGTTAGCAGCATGTCTTGCAACACCGGTAACATAACCGCCGTTACTGGCAGAATAAATAAATCCGAAGTTTTTCAGGTTTTTATTCTTAATAGTGGTTACGCCGCGGGTAAAGATTGCCGGCTGGCTGTAGTGTAAGGTTGTATATGCCGCATTGCCGGAATTCCACGCCTTTATTTCAAAGGTATAATTTCCGGAAGGAACCAAGTTACCCGCAGTGTTTTTACCGTCCCAGACGACAAAGGTATCAATACTGGTATATCCGGTGGCTGTAATGGTACGGACCAACGTTGCACCATTGAATATATTTATCCAGAGTGAGTCTGCACGATCTACCAGTGTGAACCGGATTGCTGCACCGGTACTGTCATCAAAGCGGCCGTCAAAAGGGACGTTGCTGCCGGGTTGTGTGACTCTAATGTTGTGTGCAAATACATTCGCGTATGCTTCACTCTGAATGAGCAAAGTACACAGGAATGTAACTGCAATAATCGAAGAAAAAATAAGTTTTTTCATCTTTTGTAGCTCCTGTATTTATTTAAGTAAAGTCATTTTTTTAGAGGTAACCGTTGTTCCTGCTTTAAGGGTATATACATAAGTACCTGAAGCAAGTTTAGATGCATCAAAGGTGACCTTATAAGTGCCTTTTTCAAACTGTGAACCGGAAATCAATTCGGTTATCAACTGCCCGTTGACATCATACACAGCAAGTGTGATGTTTTCGCTGCTGCCGAGAGAGAATTCAATAGTGGTAGCAGGGTTAAACGGATTAGGATAATTCTGGCCGAGAGTAAAGCCGTCTGGGGTAATACCTTCAGTTTTTTCAATACCGGTTATAGTAAGCGGAATGGTTGGGAGAACACCGCTGTATGTCCATTTATCAACAGTCCATCCATAGTGGGAAACAGTATATAATCCGCCGTCATCATCCCAGTCAGCTGCATAGTTGGAAGCATAACCGGAAACCATTGGCTGCAATCCGCCATTACCGCGGTTGCTGTAGCTGCCTGTCATCATGAAGTTCCATGCAGCGTGGTCAATCGTATCTAACACAGCGCCTGTGTTAGGATTTAATAAATATGTTCTGGAAAGTTCGTAACCGCCGCCGGTTGTAAAAAGGACTGCTGTGGCAACAGCCAGGATATTTTTACCTTTGAGGATGTTCATGCCGAGCGGACCGGAGGATACGAATGTGCCTGTTGTTGCGGTGAGTGTATCATTAAGTGTGGCACTAAATGAAGTAAGCTGTGTATATCCGCCGGAAGGAGTACCTGTGTAACAGTAAATTTTACCTAAGGTATAATTGGATATATATACAACAGAACCGTCTCCGGTGGCCGTAACACCTAACAGTCTGCCTGTATCAGGTACGGTTATTGTTGTCATTGCGGTGCCTACGTGGCTGCCTGCCCATTCACCGTTCTGGTTGATGCCCGCATAAACACGGACCTGACCGGGCTGACCGGGTCTTACCACGGTTACATATACTCTGCCGGCATCGTCCACATCAATTGCCCAGATGGAATCTGCATTGGTGGCAAGGCGGTAATCTGCTGAATATATTGAGTCAGCACCCATTTTGAAAACAAGGATATTTCTTTCTGCGTCATTATTGGCAACATAGATCATAGAATCTCTTGTTGCGGCCAGGTCTTGTGCTTCATTCATCAGGACAAGGTCAAATCCTGAAACCCAGGGCATTTGATATGTACCAATGCCTGAGCTTCCGTAACCATAAAAACCCATTCTTCCGGTAGAATCAGTTGCGTTGGTATAACCCACAAGATAGTTGCCGATATTAGCGCGGCGGTTTACTAACGCTACAAACGTATTTGGTTTTATAACAGAAACGCCGGGGGTATTGTGTCCGGTTGAATTTGGTTGATCATCCCAGGTTGCGTATGCGCAATACCAGGAGCTGTCAAACGTCTGCGCTTGAGCAACAGACAGTAATGCAAAAGCAAAAAGTAAAGTAATCAAATACTTTTTCATAAATGTGCCTTGTTTAGTGAATAATGAATAATTGAAAGAAATTAAAGTAAAGAATATAAAAAAAACCCCAAAAAAACAAGTTTTTAGGCATTTTTCGGAATTTTAGGAGCTTTGGAATGTTAACCTTTAACCCTCCTGCAATGCCTTGAGTTCTATGTTACTCAGCCGCAGGCGGTTGGCTATGGTGTATGCAAGCCGTTCAAAAAACAGCCCTGTTATGTGGGAATTTGAGCCGGAAAGCGACTCAAAATTCCCTCTGGAAAGGACAAAAAGTTCCACATTCCCGTCGGCAATAGCATCTGCGGAGCGCTTCCCTTTATCCAAAAACGCCAGTTCCCCGAAAAAATTCCCCATCGTAAAGGATGTTATCGTGTGACTCAGCCCACTTGCCAGTGGGAGGACAATCTTGACTGACCCGCGGGAAATAAAGAAAATCTCGTCACTTTCTTCTCCTGCGGAAAAGATTTTTTCTCCGGAGGTGTAACTCCGTTTATCCATAACTTTGAGGAAAATTGCAGATGCTTCTTCCGGTAGATTTCTGAAGAGCTCCAATTGGTTCACGGTAAATGTATCTTGATGCTCACCACCGTTTGAGTTAAGGGCGGCCAACAATTCATTTTCAGCAAATTCCAGCGCATCATCCTGTGAATCAAAAAAGCGGAGATTTGCGGTTTCGGAAAGACCAAGGTCGCGCAGATAGTCCCGGATGTTCTGCCCGGTTGGTAAGCTCAGAGGTACAGATGCAAAAATAAGAGTGCCTCCGGTTTGACTTAATCTGGCAAGGATTTGTTTAAGCATATTAACGGCGGTGTAATCTATACTGGTAACACGCTTCATATCCAAAATAAGAAACTTACCGGTCCGTAGAGGAGATTCCAGTTCTGTGAGCAGCTGATCAGTCGTTCCGAAAAAGAGTTGGCCCTGCAGCTCGATAATTACAGTCTTGGAGCCATTTGCTAAAAGCAGATCCATTTCACTTTGAAGGCGGATTTTCTTGGAGAATTTTTCACTGCCGGTGAATTTTCTTCTGATGACGGAACTGCGGATTTGTTCCCGGAGAAAAAGTATTATTGCGAGTGAAATGCCCACACCTGCGGCAGTAATAAGACTGGTACCTACTGCTGCAACCACAACGGCAAGAATTACAAGAAAATCTATGATGGTCAGTCTGGATTTTAATAAACTGAAACTTTTTTTGTCAATCATTCTCAGGCCAACTACAATAAGAATGCCTGCGAGTGCAGAAACGGGAATCCAGGCAACCAAACTGCCAAAGAGCAGCAGCACTAGCAAAGCCATAACCCCTACAAAAAATCCGGAAAACTGTGTTTTTGCACCGGAGTTAAGATTAACCAAAGTAGCACCCATCGTTCCTGCCCCGGGTATACCTCCCATCAAAGCAGAGCCCAGATTGCCCAGGCCCTGTCCGATAATTTCTTTGTTTGAATTATGGCGGGAATGTGTGAGTGCATCAAGAACGACGCAGGTTTTGAGCGTATCAATGGACAGCAATACCGATAAGGTTAGTACCGGTATAATAAGCACTGAGAGGGAGGATATATCAACGGAGGGGAGTGCTGCAAAGTTAGCGTATATAGTGCCGGTAAGGTCTGAAAATGAAGCTGAAATAGCGCCGACAATAAATTTATTCCCTTCAATCTGAAGGAGCGAGTTGTTATATATACTCAGCGTAAAATACGCTGCAACCCCCGAGGAGAGGGCAATAATGGAGCCCGGGACTTTTTTTGTTATTTTGCCCGCTGATATCATGGCAATAATACTGACGGAACCAATCACAATGGATTCCCAACGCCACAAGTCGTATCTGTACAGTGCCTGCCAGAAGCTTACCTTTTCGGTTATCCCCAGCATTTTAGGGAGCTGTCCGGAAAAAATAAGTATTCCAACGCCGCTCAGGTAACCGGCAACAACGGGGTAAGGTATATATTTGATAATTTTTCCCCCGCCAAGATAGCCGGATAGGATTTGTACCAGTGCCGAAAGCAGAGCCACAAGGGTTATATATATGGGGATAACTTCTTTTGGTATTGAGCCGGCTGAAACAATTTCTGCAACAAATACGGAAAGCACCGCAGCAGCCGGGGCGCAGGGAGCAGTTACCAATTTTTTTGTGCCGCCGGTCAGCGGGGCAATCAACCCCAGCATGATAGTGCCAATGATACCACCAATAGCTGCCTGACCGGAAAACTCCTTGCCAAGCGGGGCATATATAATCAATCCGAATGCAATTGCAGAAGGCAGTGCAACCAGCATTGATGCAGTACCGCCCAGTATATCTCCCGTCAGGTTTTGTATATTAAACCCGCTTTTGGATTTGGACGGCTGTATACCTTCACCTTCAGCTACTCTCATGACAGACCTCGATTTTCGACATCACTAACTTAGAGGAATTCCGGAACAAACAAAAGGACTTTTAATTCATACAGGTTTACTATTTCAGGAGCAAACGAAGGGTAGTATCGTTAACTAACCAATATGGATGGATGAAATTATGCTGCCTGTTGATTTTGCTGTTATGATAATCGGTAAAAACAGGTGAAACAGAAAGGGGATATTTTAAGCCAATTCCTTATCTTGTTGGTTTATAATTGAGAGCAATTTGAAAATATTACCGGTGGGGGAGCATTACAAAAAAATCCTTCACATGGCATGGCCGGCAATAGCAGGTCTTTCCGCGCAAATTGTGGTGTCCCTTGTTGATGCCGCAATGGTCGGCAGGTTAGAAAACCCGGAATTCAGTCTGGCAGCCATGGGTATAGGAGTAATGGCAACCTGGGCAATTGTCAGTTTCTTTTCCTCACTTGCCACCGGAACCCATATCTTAATCGCCAGAAAATATGGAGCAAAGGATAGTGACGGGTGTAATGATGTACTGATGCATTCAATAGCAATCGGGATTATCCTGGGGATGCTGCTCACATTGTTGATTGTAGCAACATCAAACTTTATCGGCCAGTTTTTTGCGAAAGATCCCCTAGTGGGGGATTTAGCATCGGATTTTATCTTGTACCGATTTCTGGGGCTGCCGTTTTTTCTTATTACGGTTGCTTACCGCGGGTTCTTTTTTGGGGTTGG
>CAYYJL010000159.1:0-6543 GCA_964472245.1 uncultured Ignavibacteriaceae bacterium
CACATGCGAGTTACCTGCAAGAGGGGGAATGATATTTTCAGTAACTGCAGATTCCATACGCAAAGGAGATAGTTTATATGTCTCAGAAAAATTGCTGTTAGTAAACCTGTATGAAGACAGCATCGCACAGATGCCCGCCCATCTGAAATTAAGGCCGGGGAATAAAATTATTGTTAACGGAAATTATTACAGATTTAAAGAAAAGAGTAATCCGTATCAATGGAAAGAGGAGGCATATTATTCCGGACTGGGCTACGCAGGTAAGTTCCGCATAACGCACCCGGATTCAATGATAATAATGGATTCAACCGAATCATTTTATGAAACGATGGTTTTGACTATCAGGCAGGGAATTGATGCGAGATTAGATTCATTGTTTAATGAAGAAACATACGGATTAATGCGCGGGCTTCTACTTGCGGACAGGAGAGGGATGAACAAGGAGGTGGTCGGTCAGTTCTCTGATGCCGGGGTTATCCATATACTTGCCGTCTCGGGGCTGCATATCGGTTTTATTGCGTTCATGATCGGGCTTTTACTCTCGCGCATAAGAGGTAATGCGAAAGTGATGGTAATTGTGATAACGTTATGGTTATATCTGATTTTAATCGGATTTCCTACCTCTGCCGTCCGTGCAGTGCTCATGATCTCCTTATATCTTATAGGGAGGATGATGCAGAGAGACCCGAATCCGATACACAGTGTATTTGCAGCCGGCTTTATTATTCTTATGTTCGAGCCCACAGAATTGTTTGCAATTGGGTTTCAGTTATCTTTTTCAGCAGTCTCAGGCATACTCTATTTTTATCCTCTGTTTGAAAAACGGCTGCAATTGCACAATATTAAGAATATTCTTCTCAGATATATCTGCTCACTGTTTTTCGTATCGGCAGCAGCACAAATCGGAGTTATGACAGTATTGCTGTATCATTTCGGGACAGTGCCGTTGTTATCAGTATTTGCTAATATCCCGGTTATACCTTTATCCGCGCTTATTTTGGCAGGCGGTTTGCTCTCATTGCTGGCCGCGTATATATGGATGGCTGCGGGTCTATTATTTGCGGGGTTTACTCAATTTTTATCTTCCGTTCTCTATGTTATTGTTGATTACTTTGCCGGTTATAAATATATATCGCTGCAAGCAGAACAATTTTCACTCTTCGGAATTATATTATTTGTTTCTGTGATTATTGCATCGCTGTTTGTGCTGCGTTCTGATAAATTCAGAACCCCCATAGCACTAAGCATTCTTGTTGTACTTTTCAGCACGCTTCCATTATACAAACCGTTGTATGAAAAAACAATCTTTCCGCATGGCTTGGTTTCAGTGTTATTTTTGGATGCCGGTCAGGGAGATGCGGTGCTCATCATATCTCCTTCAGGAAAAACTATATTAGTTGACGGCGGCCTGGTGAATCCATATGTTAATACGGCTGGGCAGAGAATTATCCCTCTGTTAAAAAGAATAAACCAGAATCATATTGATGCAGCCATTCTAAGCCACTACGATGCAGATCATTATGGCGGTATTGCTGGATTGATGCACACAGGATATATTTCCGCAGCGGTATTGCCTGAAAAGGAAAACGAAATTCTGGTTGATGATGACCTATGGAAGTTGGCAGAACTGAATCATGTGAATATATTTTCTGCTTCAGATACTCTATTCACCTTTGACGGCATGCAAATTACAATCATGAAAGCCGGCTGGGTGAATGAGACGGAAAAATTTCACTCGAACAATAGCGGCATTTCCCTTAAATTGCAGTATGGAAATAACTCGTTTTTATTTACCGGAGATTTGTATTCTGCCGCTGAAAAGTCCCTTGTTGAAAAATATGGAGATTATTTGAAAGCAGACGTATTTAAAGCCGGGCATCATGGCAGTAAAACCAGTAATTCGGAACTTTTACTTAAAACAGTGAGTCCTTCCCATACCGTAATCAGCTGCGCTTTAGGGAACCGGTACAATCATCCTGCACCGGAAGCACTCTTCCGATTTAAAGAACACAATATCACCATTCACCGTACTGACCTGCAGGGAGCAGTTCTATTCCATTCCGACGGTAAAACTGTTAAAAAGGTGAATTGGTAGATGAACAAAATTATCGGCATTTTAGGCGGAGGTCAACTGGCAAAAATGTCCCTCTTTGCATCTGCCCGCCTTGGTTTTGAAACTGCAATAATGGAAAAAAATGCAGACAGTCCCGCAGGCAAACTGACCAAACGGGAATATGTCGGCTGGGTTGATAACGAAGAAGTTTTTGCAAAATTTATTAATGAATGTGACGTATTCACCTTAGAGAATGAATTTATTCATCCGTCGTATCTCCGGCAGATAGAGCAGTCCGGGAAAAAGGTGTTCCCCTCAGCAGAGACATTGGAATTCATTCAGGACAAGTATATACAGAAGACAACCTTTGCCGGCGCAGGCCTTCCCCTTGCGGATTTTTGTGTTGTCAGCTCCGGTGAAGAATACAAAACGATTGCAGCTAAACTGGGGACAAAATTTTTACTGAAATCCAGAGTGATGGGGTATGACGGCTATGGCAATGCGCTGGTGGAAGATGAGGCATCTTATATCTCAGGAATTAAAAACCTGTCATCACGCAATTCCATACTCTATGCAGAAGCATTCGTTCCGTTTGTGAGAGAGCTTGCCGTTATGGTGGTGCGCACTAAAGCGGAAACTGTTTTTTACCCTGTGGTGGAGTCCATCCAGGAAAATCATATATGCAAAGTTGTGAAAGCACCGGCACCTGTTGAACCGGAATTGTCAGACAAAATATATACGATGCTCAGAACTGCACTGGAAACAATCACAGGATATGGTATCTTCGGGTTCGAGCTGTTCCAGTTAGCGGATGGCAGCGTTCTGATTAATGAGGTTGCACCCAGACCACACAATTCAGGACACTATTCAATAGAAGCATGTGAAACCTCTCAGTTTGAAAATCATATTCGCGCTGTTCTGGACTTGCCCCTTGGGAGCACAAAAATGAGAAACAAGTATGCTGTCATGGTAAATCTGCTGGGTAAACGGGACGGCGCAGGGTTCCCGGATAATTATCCTGAAGCAGTAACCGATAAAAGAGTTGCATTGCATATATACGGCAAAGCAGAATCCCGCAAGGGGAGAAAAATGGGGCACATAACCATGACGGGTGATTCAACTGATATATTTGAAACTGCAGAAAAAATTGCAAAGGAAATTCATTTATGAGCAACGATAATACAGCCCCTCTTGTTGGCATTATCATGGGGAGTGATTCAGATTTACCGGTTATGAATGATGCAGCGGTAATCCTAAAGGAGTTTGGAGTTCCGTATGAGATAAAAGTTGTTTCTGCACACAGGACTCCCGCGGTTATGGCTGAATACGGCACTTCAGCTGCAGAACGCGGATTAAAGGTTATTATTGCAGGTGCCGGGGGTGCGGCACATTTGCCAGGAATGACAGCAGCATATACAACCCTACCTGTCATCGGAGTTCCGGTAAAGGGAAAGTCGCTGGACGGACTGGATTCTCTTCTCTCTATAGTTCAGATGCCCGGAGGTGTTCCGGTGGCTGCAGTGGCAATCAATCAGGCAAAAAATGCCGGATTACTTGCAGTTCAGATTTTAGCTGCCTTCGACCATGAACTCTCAAAAAAACTGACTATATATAAACAGAAAATGTTTGACGAGTCAATGGCTAAAAACCGGAATTTGTAAGTATTTATTAAACAGAGGGAGTAACAGGTAACTGTTCATCGGACGGCGGGGTAACTCTTGGCGGACCGATTATTTTTTCAGGTGTAAATTCAAGCACTTCGTTTATGTCAGATTTTCTTACAGTACATGTAGTGTACCGGCAGAAACTGCACATGGTAAAATCACAATGATCTAAATGTATCTTCAACTCAGAAGGGGAGTGAAACACATTTATTTCTTCAAGCAGGCGTTTCTCTTCTGCATGAGTTTCTTTAATAGTAAAATAGTATGGAAGCACCAGATGAAAATCGTGAAAGAGCTTATTCCCGGAGCGCCTGACTCGCAACTGATGTATATCAATCCAGAAATCCTTTTTAATTTTAGCTAAGTGTGTACAGATGCTGTTTAACATTTCCGGATCAGATGCATCCATCAGGCCGTCAAATGAAACACGGACCAGTTTCACTCCTGTAAATATTATGTTAATTGCAATGGCTATAGCAAAGATTGGATCAAGGATGGTATAGCCCGTCAGCAGCACCATAATAATTCCGAGCACAACGCCAACACTGGTATATGAATCGGTAAGCACATGTTTGCCGTCTGCGATTAAGGTGATGGAGTTGGTTTTCTTTCCTGTGCGGATAAGGTAGAAACCGAGGAATGCGTTTACCACGCCTGCTCCCGCCACTATATATAAACCAATATCTAAAGCTTTAACCTGAATCCCGAATATCAAAGCATGCAGGGCAGCGTAGATAATGGCAATGGCAGCCCCGATGATAAGGAGTCCCTCAAAACCGGCGGAGAAGAATTCTATATTACCATGACCGTAGGGGTGGGACTCATCTTCCGGCCGGGAACTTACGATGATACTGACGAATGCGATAAATGAGGCGAATATATGAACGACCGATTCGAGTGCATCAGAAAATATAGCTGCTGAATTTGTAAGCAGGTATGCCCCCATCTTTGCAACCAACATGCCAACCCCTGTCAGCAGAGCTATGACTGCGGCACGTTTGGAAATGTTATCTTTTTCTTTGCTCATCAAAAATGGATAAAATATTTAGTCGGGATTGATAATATACGGCAATCATATATCTGATGTTCAGATTTTTTAACAATTTGGTGATTTGTTTCAAAACTTTAATGACGGACCAACTAATTTTGGTGAAATCCAAGAAAAATGTGATAAAAACAAAAAATTGCTTGTAAAAAGTTTGGTTTTTCCCTATCATTGAGGTAATTGGATTTAAGATTCCAAAACTATTTCTATTCATTATTCAATTAAGGAACCCCATGAAGAAATTCTTCTTTCTCACACTGGTATTTTTACTGTCCTCCGCTTTACTGACAGCAGGTGAAGTCAAAAAAGTCGGGCAGGCAAAAGGTAACGATGGCGAAGTGAAAATTGTACACGGCCCCGGTCTCAGTACAGTTCAGACCTCTGTTACAGAATCTTTTGAAGGCACAACATTTCCACCTGCCGGTTGGACGAAATTGAATCCGGATGGCGGAACAGGCTGGAACAGACAGACCGTTGGAACCACCCCAATTCCGGGATGGAATGGCGGTACCGTTACAGCTTTTAGTGCAACAAGTGGTGTTGGAATGGCTTATTGTACCTGGAATACGGGTGGAGCTACAGCTAACGACCAGTGGTTAATCTCCCCTCAGATTACAAACGTTGGTCCGGGATATGTTATTAAATTTGCCACCAGAAAATTCAGTTCCTATGCTGATAACCTTGATATCAAAATTTCCACAACAAACAATACAAGCACTACAAGTTTTACGATCAATGTTGCTACTATCGCATTTGCAACTACCGATACCGGTTGGGTAATGAGAAGCTATAATATCGGCAGTTTAGTGCCTGCAAATTCAAGTATCTATGTTGCTCTTCGCGAAAGAGTAGCTGATAACTTTAACGACGGCGATGCAATTTTTGTTGATGAATTTTTCTGCGGTCTTGATGTTCCTGTTGAATTAACCAGCTTTAGCGCAGTTTCTGTTAAAGAAGGTGTTGAACTGAAATGGGCAACCGCTACCGAAATCAATAACAGAGGATTTGAAGTTCAGAAAAAATCCGCTAACGGAGAATATGTTTCCGTAGGTTTCGTCAATGGTAAAGGCACCACCACTGATATTCAGCAGTATTCTTTTGTTGACAGAAATGTAACCGCCGGTGCTCAGTCTTACAGACTGAAACAGATGGATTTTGACGGTGCGTTTGAATACTCATCAGTAGTTAATGTAGATTACATTGCTCCTGCTACATTTGAATTAAGCCAGAATTATCCTAACCCATTCAACCCTGCAACATTAATTAATTTTGGTTTGGCAGTTGATTCCAAAGTTAAACTTTCAGTGTTCAATATTCTTGGACAAGAAGTTGCTGTATTGGTTAACGGATTCCTGTCCGCAGGCAACCATTCAGCAAACTTTGATGCGAAAAGTTTAACCTCCGGTATTTATATTGCTAAATTGGAAGCAGTAAATGCAGCTGGTAAAAACTTTACTTCTCTCATTAAAATGACCTTGAATAAATAAAATTTGTTCTTTGCTCCCCGTCTTTGAAAGAGGACGGGGAGAGTTTTTCTTCTTGTTCTGTGTCATTTAGGTTTGTTCTTGCTTGCTTTGATTTCCTTCTTAAAATATTGTCCGGATTAGCAATATACCGGATCTGATTCCCATGCCGGAGTCTAGTCTTCAATTCTCATTTTCCCGGCGATTGCTATTCCTGCAAGTTAAAGCTAACCTCTATTTGACTTTTGAATTGTTCTTAAAATTTCATGTTCTGCTGTAAGTATACATTCAATCTTAAATTCACGCGGGGACACAGTT
>CAYYJL010000160.1:0-6541 GCA_964472245.1 uncultured Ignavibacteriaceae bacterium
CGGATTTATCCAATTCCTGCTTTATCTGATTCAGATTGTTTTCTGCAGTCTTTCCGGAGAGCAGCCAGCGTACAGCCATTGAACTGTTACGGCTGTATATATTTTGAATTACTCTCTGTTCTTTAAATCGGTTTTTTTGATCCAGCCGGATAGCAACCAGTTCGGGAGTAACCACATAGTAGTTTCCGTTGAGGTCAAATGCCGAAACCGCTTCTTCTTCCAACAGCCGCTTCACCTCTTTTGTAATGAATGGTACAATCAGGATTTGAACCAAATTGCTTTCATTCTTTCTTTTGGCCGCTTTTAGTATCTCAAGTTCTATAACCCGGAGCAGGTTTGAGGTTATCAAAACAGCACTGCATTGCACCTCTTTCTCGCCCGCTTTTAAATTTATCCGCATTCGTTGATTTGTATTCAATCGGTTCCCCTTTGCATCTTCAAAGCGTACTGAAAGAGGTGAGTAAAGCCCTGGGTTCACCTTTATGATTTCAAGTGCTGATTGTAAGGAATTTTTAATCATTTTTCTATAATATCAATTTTCTCATATGGGAAAATAAGCAAAACAGGAAAACCAAACAAATTTGAAAGATTAATCAGTTTACTGGCTTAGCAGGATTACCAAAACTGTGAGGGATTGACCTTTCCACTCTTGAAAATAACTTTTCTGTTTTGGTTTGTGTTAAAATTCAAGTGCCAAACGGTAGGGTGAATGGTCTGGATGAACAGAAAGGATTGAAAAAACGGAGCTTAGAGTCCCGGAAACACTATCTTTTGTGTCCGGAAGGTTCTGGGGAAACGGCTTTTAAGGCCCTGTTCAGTGATGGTTGCAGTCCCTAATATGGTGCCGCGGTAGCGGACTGCCCTCTGCCCTCTCTCATCAAAACTTCTGCGGACTGTACCGCCGGACATGTACTCCTGCAGTTCCGCTGCATTCGGGAGTTCGATAATATTGCGGTTAATCCGGTCGTTAAACAACCTTGCCCCGCTGGAGGAAAGAATAAAATTCCCGTATTTATCCCGGGAACCGATTTTTATCCCCGCTTTATTATAATACAACCCGGCCTCCCCTTCCCAGTTACCAGCTATGATATAATAGTCTTCCCCTTTAACTATATACTGATACTCATCCAGCACACTCTCTTCAATACCAAACCAGGCACGCAGATGCTCCAAGGAGTTTTTAATTTTTTTGTAGGGGACCGGAGCGGGAGTGCCTTTGTTTATGTATATATCTTCCGGCTCGGCAAACTCTTCCATCTTCTGCAGCCGTGCAACAAAAAATCCCTCTGAGTTTATCTGCCACGGTATAAGGCGGCGTGTGCCGGAGATATCAATGTCAGACTCCGTTCTTTTCATCCCGTTTTCAGAAGGCAGCGGCAGTTCCACGGGCAGCAACCGGAAGGGATACTTTGCCAGAAAATTTTCTATCACCTGTTCATTTTCTTCAACGGTGAGTGTGCAGGTGGAATACACCAGTTCTCCGCCGGACTTCAGCATCTTGCCTGCTGAAACAAGTAGGCGGTATTGTATGCGTGTCAGATTATCAACGGAATTCAAGTCCCACCATTTATTCACCTCCCCTTTTTTCTGCATAACACCAAGTCCGCTGCAGGGCACATCAACAAGTATTTTGTCAAAGTAAGAATAAAAATGTTTGGAGAGCAGTTCCCCTTTGCCGTGAATAACTGCCGCATTCACCACATTCATCCGCTCAAGATTAAATGCAAGGGATTTAACTCTGTCGGCAGCAATTTCGTTGCAGATAAGGGTGCCGCGGTTTTTCATCAGAGCAGCAAGCTGTGTGCTTTTAGATCCGGGAGCCGCACACAGGTCGAGCACACGGTCATTTTCTCCGGGATTAAGCACCAGCGGCGGAATCATTGATGAAAGAGATTGTATATAATATCCGCCGATTATATGCTCAATCGTTTTGCCTGCCAGACCGTTTTCATCTTCTATAATAAGGCAATCGGGTATGACAGGATGCGGACGTGCCTGTATACCGTAACCAGTTTGCAGGCGTTCAATTAATGCGTCAGAAGTAAACTCGAGCGGGTTTAGCCGTATATATTCAGCGGGCTCCTGTTTCAGGAATTCATCATAACGGTCAGTCCATACATCACCAAACGTTTTACGGAAGTATGTATCAACGTTTTCACTGAAGGGGGTGTAATTCCGGTTCAAAACAATGGCCTACTGTGCAAGTATTCTTTCATAATAATGTTCATACTGCGGAATGATTATCTCTTTCCGGAATTTTGTATATGCACGTTTTTGTGCGTTTTTGGAAAACTCTGCATACTTGCGGTCATTAGTGAGCAGATCAACCGTGTATTTACCCATCCGTTCAATATCGCCTATTTCGGCTATATATCCTGTCTCGTTATGGCGGACAAGTTCCGGCAGCCCGCCCACGCTGGAGCTGATAACAGGCACGCCGCAGGACATCGCTTCAAGGGCAGAAAGACCAAAACTTTCTGACTGTGACGGAATCAAAAACAAATCAGCACAACTTAAGATTTCTACTAACCCTTCCTGTTTGCCAAGAAACACAACTTTGTGAGAAATTTGCAGCTCCCGTGCGAGCCGCTCACATTCAGATCGGTCCGGGCCATCACCCACCAGAACAAGTCTGGCATTTACTTTATCTTCCGTTTCTTTTAAAACCCGGATTGTATCTGCCACTCTTTTAACTAACCTAAAATTTGAAGTATGCACAATCAGTTTTTCACCGTTTGGTGCAAGTTTCTTTTTAAGTTGCGGGTCTTCTTTTTTAGAGAATACTTCTGTATCAATAAAATTTGGTATTACTTCAATATCCTTGTTGATTTCATAATTGGTAATGGTTTTTTCTTTCAGGAACCGGGAAACCGCAGTTACGCCGTCGCTTTTTTCTATGCTGTATTTAACCAGGTGCACAAATGAGGGCTCAAGTCCAACGAGCGTAATATCCGTACCATGCAGCGTCGTGATAATTTTTATATCCATCTCAGGCAGCAATATTTGCTTGGCAAGCCATGCACTTGTTGCGTGAGGGATGGCATAGTGCACATGAAGCAAATCAAGCTTTTCAAATTTGGCAACTTCCACCATCTTGCTGGTGAGAGCAAGACTATACATTGGAAATTCAAACAGAGGATAGTTCCCCATCTCAACTTCATGAAAGTATATATTGCTCACAAAATTATGCGACAACCTGAAAGGCATAGCGTAGCTGATAAAATGTATTTCATGTCCTTTTTCAGCCAGGGATTTTCCAAGTTCCGTGGCAACAACTCCGCTCCCCCCATAGGTGGGGTAGCAGGTAATTCCTATTTTCATTCTTTGCTTTCTTTAATCGTTCCGGCCTGTTTCAGCAGTCAGCCGCTTTGGCAGATTTGCCAGTTTAACGGCAAGATGATACATCAGTTCGGAAACTTTTTTAATTTTTTCAAAATTGATTTTTTCTATATCATCAGTAGGTTTGTGATAATCTTCATTCATAAAGTCATAGAAAAAAACAATCGGGATTCCTTTTTTTGCATAGTTATAGTGGTCACTTCTCTCATACAAGCGGAACGGATCATTTGGTTCATCAAAGCGGTAATTCAGGTTAAACTTTACGGTTTGTGCATTCACTTCTTCAACAAGTTTTTTCATTTCACCGGTAATTTTTGCCGAGCCGACCGAGTATATAGTATCCGGATGCTCCCTGCCCACCATGTCTATATTAAGCTGAGCGGTTATATCTCCCATACGGGGGAAGTTATCTGCAAGATACGATGACCCAAGCAAACCTTTTTCCTCAGCTCCGTGAAAAACAATCAGTATTGACCGCTTAAAGTCCGGGTTTGCGGCAAGTGCCCTGCTTATTTCCAGAATGGAAACAATGCCGGAGCCGTCATCATCAGCACCGTTAAACACTTTTGTACCTTCTATACCGAGATGATCATAATGTGCACCAATGGCAACAAATTCATTTTTCAGGACGGGGTCGTTTCCCTCTATATACCCGATGATATTGCTTGTATATCCAGTTTCATTGGATACTTTAATATTCAAGTTTACCGCTGCACCCGGATCAAAAGGCACCACTGTTCCGCCTGCTTTTGCTTCCTTAAGAATCTCCTCACCGTTTTTGCCGGAAGCAGCCATCAGCTTTATATATCCTGACTGTTTCAGAAAAAAGAGCCCGCGTCCGGGATTCCGGGTTGAAGTTTTGGAGGCAAGGGTGATGGAAGGTCTTGCAATATCGCTCCATGATTCTTCAGCTTCATCATCAGTCACCAGCATAACAGCGGCTGCTCCTTTACGGTAAGCACCAAAAATTTTTGCGGCGGTGAGTTCTTCCTGTACTGAGGGATCATTTTCCGGGTTTAACTGCTTTGGCACACCCGGTGCTATAATTACTAATTTGCCGGAGAGGTCCAGCTCTTTGAAATCATCATAATTCATTTCCGGTATGCTTAAACCATAACCTGCAAACACCACGGGCAGCGCAAAGGATGTATCTGTGCGGTATCTGGTGTAACTGGCAACCTCTTCCCCAAAATGCAACTGCGGTCCGCCCTCCACTGCACCTTTGGTATATAACAGCGTTGAACTTTTACCTACGCGGGAGATTTTAAGCTCAATCATCATCCTGTAGTCCGGATATTCATCCATCGCTTTCACACCATATTTCTGCAGTTCCGAGGCAATAAACAATTGGGAAAGTCTGTCCCCGCGGGTGGAAGCTTCCCTTCCCTCAAATTCATCTGAGGCAAGCACACGGAGGTTCGCCTCGAGGTTCTGAATTTTAATGACCTCATCGCTCTTTACCTGTTTTTTCTGCGTAAAAGATGCGGGAGCCGTCAGGATAATAACGGCAAGCAGTATTCTGAAAATTTTCATCATAGTGAAGCAGTACCTGTTTTAATAGTGGGTGATGTTCCGACTGACCAAAACTGCCGCCGGCGGTAACCAAAAATAGCACACAATTTTGCACTCAGCCCGGCTGCGGTCATGCGGAGTTCTTCCGAAAACTGGTTAGATGAAGGAACCGGCAGATTAGTTGCCCTTTTTACGTAAAAATTGTGTTGAATTAAGTAATTTTTCAAATTGATTTCCTAAATTACAGAATTACGCATCAGCATGAAAATATACCTTATCGGCCACTCCGTAGTTGACAGAATTATCCACACTGATGGGAGCGAAGAGCCGTTCAAAAAACCGGGCGGCCTGTGGCACTCGGTTAACGGTTTGCTCCCCTTTGTTTCTCAGGACGATTCAGTCCATCCCATTACTCTGACTGACCGGAGTAACGCTTCACTTTTTGAGGGGGTTTATTCCCGCTGCCGCGGGGAACATATCATGCAGACCGAACGGCTCCCCACTGTAACACTCACGCTATCGGCTGCCGGTGAAAGAAAAGAGGAATATACCAACCTGCAGGAAAGAATTGATATCAGCCGTATAGATTTTTCCGGTGCGGACGGAGTTTTTATTAATATGATAACCGGTTACGATCTCCTGCCGGAAAATATTGAGATGATAAGAAATACTTTTACCGGTGATATATATATGGATATCCATTCCCTGGCAAGGGGTACAGACGAAAACCTGGCGCGACCGCACCGGCCGGTGCCGGATATACATCAGTGGTTGAAACATATCAGCATACTGCAGGCAAATGAAGAGGAAGCAAAAACCATATATACCGGCAGCGAAAATGAAATTGCCCGGTTTGTCCTTAGCATTGGCGTTGAATTTTTTTTGGTAACCAAAGGCAGTGCAGGCGTGCGCATGCATTTTCTCCATAAAAACGAGCCCGCCTCCCTGTTTTATCCTGCGAAGAAAGTAATAGCAAAAACCACAGTTGGCTGCGGGGATGTGTTTGGTGCAGTATATTATATAACGTATCTCCGTACACAGGATGCTCTTACAAGTCTGCGCACAGCAGTTAAAACCGCCGCTGATTTTGTTGCAGGCAAATATCCACCCGATGGATCAGGATTTCAGGATTAAAGGATTTACAGGATTGGGAGGTTGAAATGTTTCTAACCCTACAGGTGACTGATGTTCTCGAGAAAGTTTTAACGCAAGGTCGCCAGGACAGCCGCAAGTGTCGCAACGAATTCCGCGCTCTTCTGCGAAATCTGCGGGAAACATTCCGATCCGCTAATATCCGCGTTGCGAAGCATCCGTGTCATCCGTGTGCCATTAGACACCCAAGCGATAATGTCACCGGTACCCGGTTTAATTTTTCAATTTCTTCCATTTCGCTACCATAATGCCAATCCTATGGATTTCCCTTGCGGTAGTACATTAACGCTGGAAAATCCAACCCATACTTCGCAATCATCCTGTCACACCTTCGGCGTTTTGTATAATTGTTTTCGGTGTTTTCTATAATCCTGTCAAACCTTCGGTTTTCCCTTTGCGGCCTTTGCGTGCAGATATGAATTGAGTGTAAATTGGAATAAATAACATCTTCCCCATTAACACGGTATATTTCCCTTTGCGGTCATTGCGTTAACTCCGGAATATCTAACCCATACTTCGCTATAATACTGTCACCCGT
>CAYYJL010000161.1:0-6507 GCA_964472245.1 uncultured Ignavibacteriaceae bacterium
ACTGAGCTGGGAGTATCAATTAAGTTTTGTTCATTGTGGAACAAAAATAATTCAGATACTGATGCATCATTAACCACCGCAGGATTATTAAACACGGCAGAGACATCGCCCGCAGAACTTAATCCTGTATTTCCCATGGCAGCTGTACGTGCACCTGCCGGAAACTTCAATACGGAAAATCCGGTCTTACCTGCATCCTGCGCGTATATACTCATACCAGAAATAATTAAAATCAGCCAGAATTTTTTCATACTAAAAATTAAATGTTATTCCTAAAATTTGTCTTAAACTGCCGGAGAACTGCTCCGGTGCTGCGGCATATTCAATGCCAAGAGTCTGCCCCGAAAGCTGCACATTGTAAAGAAATCCGAGTGACGGGACAATTGCCTCATCTCTGTTATATAAATGAAGTTTGTCTATGCCGCCGCGCAGAGTTAGTTCGGGAATTATTACATACTCGGCACCGAAACGCAGAAGGCGTCTTTCATAATTGTTTAATTCAATTTCACCGGTCACTAAAAGCGGAAGATCCTTTGAGTTCCATGCAAACCCGATTTTTTTCGCTAAGGGAAAATTATCAGTAGTGGAGGTACCCTGATTACCGTACAACGGACCGGTATCCCACTTATACTTGCTATTGATATCCTGCAGTACAAACGAAAAGGTAAGATTTTCAGAATACGTATAGAGAACGCCTATATCAAACCCGACGCTGTTTGAAGTAACTTCTTTATATAAGGAATAGTAGTAAAACTTAACAGCCACACCGGCAGATATTTTCTGAGAAAACTTATTGGCAAAAGAAACGAAAAACTGATTCTCGGAAGTAGAAAGCTCACCTGTGCTGAGTCCCTGATTATCCCTGCCGTCTATATTACTCACTCCGGCATTTATAATACCGGCACTAACGCCTGCAGTTGATCGGGGTTTTCTGTTTTCGGTAGTATCATCCTTAGCGTAAAAGTCGAACCGCCTGGTAAAGACAAGATTATTTAAACTCCTGTCCTGATCCAGAAGTGTATATCCGATTGCTGCATAGTTATCCAGTTGAAAAACATTAACAGCGGGATTATAATATGAACTGAGATTACCGGTTTTAACGGCAGAGAAGGCGTTGCCCATAGCAATTCCTCTTGCCCCAAATCCCATGCGTGCAAATGCTCCAGCGGCGGCATTGGTTTTTTCCTGTTTCGGCTGGCCGAATACCATCAATGAAGTTAATAAGACAAGCGTTACTATTTTCATTGCAGCACCAGAATCTTTCCGCGGAGCGGCTCATTAGAACCAACCTCAACCGAATAAAAATATACACCGTTTGGTACCACGCTTCCGTAATCATCCTTTCCGTCCCAAAAATCAATTACACCTGCAGGGTCATTCTTATCTATCGTGTTAATATCATCTCCTCTTTGTGCGTCCTGAATCAGCGTGCGTACATAGTTCATTCCAAAATCATATATACGGATCGTAACACCTGCTCTTATTCCGCCTGTGGAATACTTGATTTTGCATGTTTCTACCCGCGGTGAAAATGGATTGGGGAACGCATATGTTTCTGTTTTTGAAGTAAGTTTTTTACTCGCAAAAAATACCTTCCAGTTGGAAGTCCAGAGATCACTGATTCCGCTGTTCAATACAAGCCCATCATCAGAACCGAGCCAGAGTTCATTTCCCCCGCTGTTGTACGCCCCTGAGTAGAATGCTCTTGTCTGCAGGACAATGTGTGTCTCAGAATCTTTTATTACTAATGGTAAGGTCCAGGTTGCTCCGCCATTCAGTGACCTGAACGGACCGTTATCCGCAAGAGCTACTATTCTGTTGGAAAAACTGGTAAAATTGTGAACTCTTTCATCACGGAGTGAAGTTGCCCAATTTGCACCCCCGTCAGTTGAGGAGCTCACACCGTAAAATTCAGTAAGTCCTTCTGCTTTCCAGGTTGCTGCCCAGATTGTACCACTGGATGCAGCATAATGCATAGCTACGATAAAATTACCCGATATGGGATTATTTTGGTTCGTATGGCTAAACTTTGTCCACCGCATATTATTAGTTGTTGCAGCTAACTTTGCATCAGTTGTTTTATTGATGCCGCCTGCCGTTCCAACAAGCACGGTTGAGTCATTCAAGGCAATAACGGAAAATACGCGGTAGTTCAGGTTATTGTCACTGCAAAATTTACCTGCCACAGGAGTTACACAAAAATTTAATGAGGAATCGGGATGGATTTCGCTCAATCTGTCGGGAGGTAGAACAACCCTTTCCCAGGGACTTGCTGCATTAACAAGCAGCTCAGAAATCACCGCTTTTCTCAGACCGCCTGCAAATGTTGCAATCCAAACCACATTGTTGGTTATGGCTATGTCATATATAATATTCTGAACTGCAACCGTAACTGGTAAGGCACGGAGCTGATTGATTCCGTACACTTCAACGGTATCATTAGCGTCATCAAGCGACTGAGGGATCACAAGCCATGTTTCGCCATTATCCTTGCTCACACGAATGCCGCTGCCTTCAGGCAGCCGCTGCCCCGTGATTTCGCGTGTATGAGCGGTTGACGCCCAGATAGTGCCAGTCTGATAGTCGTAAGCAAGTGCTGTTATGCTTTCGGTACCGAATGAGGGGCTTTCATAATAATTTTTCCAGGTTGCGCCTTTATCGGTGGAACGGCTCAAACCGCGGGTTGTGGCAAGCCAGAGAGTGTCACCCACGAGCAATATATCATTAATGCCGTTGGAAAGTGGATTTTCATCAAGCAGCTGCTTTGCAAATCCTTCATCGGTTGGAATCAGATATCCTGAAGGAGACTGGGCAAATGCTGCTGCAGTAAGAAATAAACTTATATATATTAATTTCATTTAATCGTTATCAGGTGGTTATAAGGAATGCTGCTTAATTTTCCACGGTCCTTTGCAATAAACTCAAACCGGTATGTCCCCTTCTGGTTGCTGGCAAATACACGGACTCCGAGCGAATATATACCGTCACCGGCAGTTTCATCACCGTCTCTGCCGGCATCGTTCATGTCAAGCAGTGCCCCATTAGTTGATCCATCCGGTCTGAAGGTTTGAAAAGTGACACGTTCAATATCCCCTGCACCATTTGAATCGGATACAACTGCTTTAATAATAAATGCAACCGTATCAACCACAGTTACTGTATCAGGCGCAATTACCGAATGGATAACCGGGGCAATATTTGAAGTTCCGTTGTTAAAATTTAAATTTTCAGATCCCGCGCGCTGTGTACCGGCACCGCTAACAGTCACATAATAATTGACCGTATATATTCCATTAATAAAAGTTGTGCTGAACTTCATCAGATTTGAATATATGCCGTCTCCCTGCACTGCATCGCCGTTAGCTCCGCTGCCGTTATCATATAACCCAAGCGGAAACGGAGATACTCTCTGATTTGCAGAATTATATACTTCAGCATACACGGCACTAACTGAGGAAAAATTGGAGAGTGCTATTTTGAAGTTTATAATGGAGTCACCGGGGGTTATCGTAAAGGAGTTAATACCGGTTAATGAAATCACCACCGGAGAGGCAGTTTGCGGATCAAGCATTCCGTCAAAATCGGTCTTACAGGCAGATAAGAACAATCCCAGGAATATTACATAATAGATTCTTTTCATACTTCTATATAATTAAAATCGGGGTTGGCGTAAAGGTCAAAATAAATATCATGATGGAAAAATAACCCACCAGCATTCTGCCGCTATCCAGATTGGTATCATCGGGAACGGGAGGGTGTTTCACTTTGATTACAAAAAATAAAATGGCAGCCCATAAAAGCCATCCCGCCCAGCCAACAGGCATGGCAATATCTAAAAACGACTGCAGTGCACCCATAGTACCGAATACGATGAGCAGCACCATACTGATTGAGGCAACGGTTACCTGCGTTTTCCTGCCGAACATACCGTAAACAATGTGGCCGCCGTCAAGCTGACCGACAGGTATCAGGTTCATAGAAGTTACAAACATGCCGAACCAGCCGACACATAAAAACGGATAGTGGTAAATCTCTGACATAGGAGGGATAAATGTACCCGGCCTGCCGAACAGCTCCCGTAATATAATTGTGATGAGGTTGTCACCAAAAATGAGAGTGAGCGCATTCTTGCCGTATTCCGGAGTACCAAAATCAGGGTGTATAGCAAGGAGATAATCCATTCCCGGGAGCGTGGCAAATCCATATATATAAATACCCAGACAAGCAACGAAGCCGGCAATGGGACCGTACACACCGATATCGAACAGTGCCTTTCTGCTGTAAATCGGTGATCTGGTACGGATTACCGCACCCATCGTCCCAAAACTCAAAAATAATCCTTCAAAAGAAGCAAAAGGAATAAAATAAGGAAGTGAGGTTTTTACCCGGTGATATACAGCTGCAAAATAGTGGCCAAATTCGTGTACACCCAAAACAAATAAGATTGAAAGTGAATAGGGCAGTCCTTTTGCCAATTCCGATATTTCAATTGCTTCGGATGTCCTGCCAATCCAGTCAACCCCGGCAAAAAGCGTGGTTAAAAAAGTTATAAGAAACAGAAGTATTGAGTAGAATATCCCCTGCCGTTCCTTTTGTCTGGCTTTTTTATCTTCTGTTTCGTTAAAAAGTTCTTCCTGCATCCCGGTTATAAATCTGCGTTAAATCCCACTGAGGAATATTTTTCAAAATTGTTGTAAAACATGCCGTGAACACTATTGCCGGCAGTGTATGTATATACGATGGAGAACCCGTGTGTAGAAATCTTGCCAAACCTGAATCCGGCCGTCACGGAGTGAGTTCCTCTGTAAACAGAGTTGCCGGATAACTTTAAATCATACAGTAAAAATGGTGTACTGCCGATTAAAGTCATTTCACTGAAATATTTTTCCACACCTGCCTGAAGAATAAATGGTTTTACTTCTTCCGGTATGGTATGAAAAATATACGTAATACCTGTATATACTCTTGTATCCTCGGTTAAATTCAGTGAGGGGAAAAGTTCAATAAATTCCCGGCTGTAAACAAAAGGTTTCAGTGAATCCCGCCACACATCTGTTTCGTTACTGTACTGTCCGTCAACAAGATGAGCGCTGATGTGGGAAAAACGGAATCTGACTCCGGCATCCTTATCCGCAAACTTGAACATATATGCAGCATTAACTCCGAATAAGTAGTCCACCGCTACAACAGGGAACTTAAAATCATTATTTTTCCGCAGCCGTGTCCACGTAAAAAAATCAGCACCTGCTGAAAATACTCTGCCGTCATCAAAGTTTTTACGGTATATATCAGAAGATGTACCAATATCCAGGCGGAGCCGGTTTTCTCCGAGAACAAAAGTGCTCCCTGCCCTTGGCTCTAACAGATTGCCGTAATGCGGCCTGTAGGTTAATCCTGACGGAAAGAATTCGGATACTGACTGAGCGGATATGCACACCGGTCCCGCAGCAATTATAAATGTGATAAGAAATTTTTTAAGGTTCATGCACGCTGTTAATGTGTTCGTGAATATGATCTACCCTTCCAAATAATATCGCGGTTAAAAAGCAGATAAACAGGGAAAATCAGAATATAGAACACCAAATATAACTCATAAATCAGAAAATACCTTAAATAATGTAGTTTTTTAACCTTCATCAGCATCACGGAAAGAATGGCAAAATCAGCTGCAATCTTCAGGGTTACGATTACTCCTGCAAAGTCAGAGAGCAAAAACGGCGAGAGTATGACCGCCAGATTGGCTAATGCAGCAATGATAAAAAGCAGGTAAAACTCAACTCCCCCGCTCATCCCGCCTGCAATCCACCGTTTTTTTTGCCTGAAAAAATCTTTGACAGCGTTTAACGGAACTGTTTCAATCAGACTTTCCGGAGTGAGGAGATGCTTTATACCGCCGCCCGCTTTCTTAAATTGCCCGGAAAGAGCAAAATCTTCCGTGACGGAAAACTCAAAACCCTCATACCCGCCCGTTTTATTGTAGTCTGCAAGGGTAAAAGACATATTATTCCCCATACCTGCCAGCGGCAGCCCGACACGTGCCATACCGGCCGCAACCGCGTGAAGAAACGCAAAATCTAACGATTGTAATCCTGAGAATAATCCATTTGCGACCGGTAATGTAGCCCCGTTTACCATTACTGTCCCCTCCCCAAACCCTGAGGTCATGGCGGCAATCCATGATTCAGCTGCTATACAATCTCCATCGGTTTGCAGAATAATTTCCCCTTTGCAGTGCCTGAGACCCGTGACCAATGCCCTGGTTTTCCCAGGCGGGAGTTTGATAGTATCGTCAGTCCGGAAATACCGGATGTTTGGCTCTGAGGCAATAAATCGTTGTAATTTTTCCGGAGTACTATCCGTTGAATGGTCGTCAACAACGATAATTTCATATAAGTCTTTGGGGTAGGATTGTTTTATAAGCGACTGAATACATCGCTCAATATACTCCTCCTCATCTCTTACAGCAATTAATACAGAAACAAATTTTTGAGAACTATGTTTGTTTTC
>CAYYJL010000162.1:0-6480 GCA_964472245.1 uncultured Ignavibacteriaceae bacterium
ACACGGAGACAGCCGTGATGCAATAATCTCGGCTACAACTTCCCCTGCTTTAGGTACGGTAGAAAAAAAACCGAGCAGACAGATTGAGTTTGTGGGTTTGGGAATCAATTTAAGATATATCTTTGTGAAAACTCCAAGGGTTCCCTCACTGCCGATAAAAATATCTTTGAGACTATATCCCGCAACATCTTTAACATTTTTACCGCCAATTTGAAGAATTTCACTAGTGGGGAGCACAATTTCCAATCCCAGTACGTAGTCTTTTGTAACACCGTATTTGAGCCCGCGCAAGCCGCCGGCATTTTCCGCAACATTGCCTCCCAGGGTGCAAACTGTCATGCTGCCAGGGTCAGGAGGATAAAACAATCCTGATTTTTCCACCTCTTTGTGAAGTATTGAAGTTATGACGCCCGGCTGGACAACTGCACACATATTGGCAGCATCAATTTCAAGAATCTTATCCCATTGGGTCATAACCAAGGCGATCGAGTTTTCGACGGGAACAGATCCACCGCTCAGACCTGTACCGGCTCCCCTGGGTACAATCTTAAACCCTTCCCGTTTGGCTAATAAAAATAGTTTTGAAATCTGGTCGGCTGTTTGGGGAAAGACCACTGCTTCAGGTTTTTGTTCAAGCAGCGGTGTGCCATCATAGGAATAACAGATTTTATCTGCTTCAGAGGTTAAAACATTGGCCGCCCCTGTTATTCTTCTGATTTGTTCAAGAGTGGATTCCAGCATAGCTATTTAATCATTGATTCAATGATCTTTCTGGCTATATAAGCGGTGACAAGGGCAATAGTTGAATAGATTGCAAGATTTTTAAGTGAGGTCCAGGTAAAAATCAAAGTGGATTTATGCCCTCTCCATCCGCACTTATTACATCTGTACGTCTTAAAAAATGTAACGGTTCTGATAATTTGCTCTAGAAAGCTGCGTGCTTTTGAGCGCCGCAGGGTAAATACATCACCGCATGAAGGACATTTAGAAAGACTGGGGTCCCTCTTAAATATGATATTGCCGGAACGGGTAAATCTTTTTTTACTCATTTATTCTTAAGTATCTGAAGTATTGAACTATTATTATTTAATAATGTAACTGACAGATTAAACTGTTTATCTTTCTTGAGATTAAACAGTGTTTTTGCTTTAGTACCCTGTTGACGGTTTATCAGTTCTGCAAGAATTTCCTCCAAAAGGTCATCAGGCAGATTTGACAGTCTCTTCTTCTCTAATAATCCTGTCTTCTTAGCGAGTTCAGAAAGCTCTGATTTTACAGTTGCAAATTCGCTATTTTTTTCGAGATTTTTTTCTAAATCTGCTAATTTCTTGGAAAAATCTGACTGATATGTATATTTTTGTTCAGAAATCATCCTGGCAGCAGTTTCGCGGATAATGTTTTTGTCCATTTCACTGTATATTTTCCCGTTTGCAGTTGTCATCAAGGCAGTTGCAATTTTAAAGACATATCCTTTTGCCAGCAAGTCTCGTGTCAAATCATCAGCTTCAGATTCACTCATCGTGGAATCCGGAGTAATACCGCCTCCTGCATACACTACCCTTTTATTATCTGTCGAAAAAACAGATTCAGTTTCAGTCCGTAAGGAGGTCAGCACTTTATTATCTTTTGAATAATCAACTTTCTGTATACATCTTCCACTCGGGGTAAAGTATTTGGAGGTGGTAATTTTAAGCGATGTATTGGCTGTTAACGGTGAAACTGTTTGCACAAGCCCTTTCCCAAAAGATTTTTCTCCAATAATTACAGCCCGGTCATGATCCTGCAAAGCACCGGCAACAATCTCAGATGCGGATGCACTTCCTTCATTAATAATAACTGCCATGGGTATATCAGTAAGCAGCGGTTCCTTCTGGGAGTAATACGCTTTGTAACTGTTGGAATCCCTGCCCATGGTAGAAACAACAAGGGTTCCCTTTGGCAAAAAGACAGACGATATATCCACTGCACTTTCCAAAAGTCCACCGGGATTTCCACGTAAGTCAAGGACCAGTTTCTTAATCTCGCCGGTTTTCTGCAAATTTAAAATGGAACGCCTTACTTCATCGGCGGCTCCTCTGGTAAATCCTGTAAGTTTTATATATGCGATACCTTCTTTATCAGGTATATATCCGGCAAACGGCACGTTTTTAACGAGAATCTCTTCCCGTAAGAGATTAAACTCAAGTGTATCTGATACTCCCGGACGTAAAATTTTTAAATTTACATAACTGCCCGGCTCCCCTTTTACATGAAAAGAAACATCATCAAGGTTTGATTTTTCAAATACGACGGTATCCACGGCTATAATCTGATCACCAATAAGCAAGCCCTGACGTTGTGCAGAATAGCCATCCATAATTTCCACTATGGTAATTTTTTCATCCCGTACTCCAACGGATATACCTATGCCTCCGTATTTACCCGTAGTGAGCAGTTCAATATCATCCTGCCGTTTTTCATCAATGAAAACTGTGTACGGGTCAAGGTTCTGAAGCATTCCTTTAATTCCGGAACGCAGGAATTCTTCGGGATTAATTTCATCCACATAATTAAATGTAACTTCTTTATATACACGGGTGAATAAATCAAGGTTTTTAGCAACCTCAAAGTAAACATCACCTTTGCCGGAAAGGAAGAATCCGAATACAGAAAAAGAGAGGAGCAGGAGTGAAAGAATAACTATCCGTTTACGCTTCATTACATAATCCAAATTTATTCAACTCTGACTTAATATTTGCATGCAGTTCATCTTTAGATAAGCAGCCGTTCATTATTTTAATACGCGGATCTTCCAATGAGAGTTTTAAATAACCATCCCTCACACGGTTAAAAAACTCATCATCCATTATCTCAATTCTGTCCAACCCGCGGCTTTGTTGTGATTGTTTCCTTTCCCGCGCTTTTTCTACCGGTATATCAATAAAAAAAGTAATGGCAGGAACGGCACCATCAATTGCAAATTGATTAATAACATTAACCACCTGCAATGGTAAATTCCGTCCGTAACCCTGATACGCCGAGGTGGAGTCATGAAACCTGTCAGAAATAACTATATATCCGCTCTGTAAATGAGGAACTATGGTTTTCCTTACTAATTGCGCCCGTGAAGCGGAAAAAAGAAGTATTTCTGCCTCCGATGTTAAACCGAGATTCTTTTTATCTAATAGTATATCCCGGATTTTTTCCTCAATTTCACCGCCGCCCGGTTCACGGATAACGAGTACTTTATTGCCGTTTGACTCCAAACACTCTTTCAGCAGAGCAATTTGCGTTGATTTTCCGGAAAAATCTATTCCCTCAAAACTGATAAACATATTAAAACTTTTTTATTATATATCGGATTTTATCCGGTTTAACTGAAACAACCCTCAGATATGCCGGCACCGAAACATCCGGTACTACATACCCAAGTGTATCCTGAACAACTTTTTTATATCGAAGTGTGACCTTTATTACCTCAGGTGAAAGTTTGCCAAGCAGACTGACACCGCCTTCCAAACCAACGGTAACCTGCGGAGGAATCAGCACAACCTGCCGGTCTCCGGGTACATCTTCCAACAAAACCTGTATGCCATTGAACTCCTTATCAACAATCTTTTGTATATCAATGTGAACGGTTACCACATCCGGCGAAACAACGAGATTATTTGAATACTCCAACGGTACTGTCTCGATTACAGGAGACTGCAAATCATTAAATGCTGATTTAACCGTACTTATCCAACGCATCCTGTCAATTCTTGTTTTAGAGCCCCCAACTAAAACAGATTCCGGAGTGCAGATAATATCAGAAGCTAACCCGTATCCTGACTTAGCCGTATATTCAATCTGCGGAACAACCGGCATTTGTTTGCGGATTAGTTTATCCAGCTTGATATTCAGTGATGCCGGTATATACTCCAATACCTGTATATCAGAGGTGAGCCAGCTGTTTTCACCGATAGCGTTTGCAACCCGGATATTGATTCTTCCTGTATCCTTTTTTGCATCAACTAACAATTCGGCATTGCTGCCAAGAAGAATTCCTGCAAGGCGCCATCCTCTTGCTTTAAGTTTTACCTGAATTTCAGAAGGTATATCCCCTGCAAGTGCTGAACCCTCATCCAGATTCGTAATCTTTAACGGAAGTTTAAGAGTATAGTAGTAATCCGAAGATAAGGAAACACTTATCCAAATGATTAATGCAATAAAAAATGAAAGTATAAAAAGAGGAACTTTACTCATGAGTTACCTTCCGCTCAGCAGGAAAATTCAATGAGCTTGTTTAAGGAGAACGAAGGGCTTCAAAGTATTTAAGAAGCTCATTTCTGTTCGCCTTGGATATATCACGTCCCTGGATAGGAAAGTTTTCTATCTGACGGGCAAGTTTGCGGAGTTGATGGACATTGAGTGAATAAATATCATTTTCCAGTAAGTTGAAATTATCAGGAAGGTCTTCAAACACTTTATCAGCCGGCTCATCAAATAATTCCGGTTCTGAATCATCCTTAGTTTCAATAATCTGCGGTACCTCAACCGATACCGGCTGCACCGGATTATCAGGAGTTATTACGGGTACGGGAGTTACCGGTTTTTGCGGTATCTCTTCAGGTTCGGTAACAACAGGTTTCTCTTCGTGCTTCGGTTCTTCAGATTTTGGTGAGGATTCAGGTTCAGCGGGTTTGGTTTCCATTAGTTCAGGAACAACATTAACAAGCTGATCGTCCGGTTGAGGAATTATATGTACTGCCAGAAGCTGACCTACTCTTTGAGCAGCTGATGCACCTGCATCTAATGCAGCTTTAACGGCGGCAACGTCCCCGGCTATTTTTATGGTAATCATAGCAGGGACAATTTTTTCCTTACCAATAATAGTAACATTGGCCGCCTTTACCATGGCATCAGCGGCCTCAATTGCTCCTACTAATCCTTTTGTTTCAAGGAGTCCTAAAGCGCGGGACATCCTGATTATTTATTTTTTTTAGGTAGAATCAGTTCTACTTCTGTATGAGGTCTTGGAATCACATGAACAGAAACCAGCTCCCCAACTCTTTGGGCTGCTGCAGCACCAGCATCCGTTGCTGCTTTAACCGCACCAACATCTCCGCGGACCATGACCGTTACATATCCTCCGCCAATGGTTTCTTTTCCAAGAAGTTCCACTTTAGCAGCTTTAACCATCGCATCGGCAGCTTCAATGGCTCCGACAAGACCTTTGGTTTCAATCATTCCCAAAGCATCCAATGACATATTCAGACTCCGTTAATAAGTTTTGTTTTATTGAACTTCAAATTACTTTGAATAAGGGTAAATGTCAAACAGTTCGTAAATATTCTTCCAGGAGAATAACGGCAGAATTTACGTCAATTAGCCCCTTATTCTGCCTTTTTTTCTTTTTGAGTCCTGATTCCTTTATACGGGCTGCTGCCATCACAGAAGTATATGTTTCATCCCAAAGGATAACCTTTACACCAAGTTTTTCAATATATGCTTTTAACCTGACCACCCCTTGCTTCACCGCCTTATTCGAATCTGAATCACCCGGGTCGCCGAGAATGACTAATTCCACATTCTCATCAACAATTATGCTTTTAAGGTGGAATTCCAGCTCAGGTGTATTTTCTAACAGCCGGTACGGAGAGGCAATGATTTTCAGCGGATCGCTGAGCGCAGTGCCAACCCTTTTGAGGCCAAAATCAATGGAGAGTATTCTTGTGTATTCCAATGGCAGGACAGAGTTAAACAAATTCATCCAAACGGCGGACTTCAATTACACCCGATATAGTCTTTAGCTTAGTCATAAGTGCAAGCAAGTGCTCCTTATTGGTAACATAGAGCGTGACAATACCTTGAAAAATGCCGTCGTGTGTATCAATATTTATTGACTTAATATTGGTGTTTTTAAAGTTCACAATACTGTTGGATATATCTTTAAGAATGCCCGGTGAATCCATTCCATTTACCGAGAGCCCGACGATAAAGGATGAACCTTCAATCTCAGGCCAAAGAATCGTCACAACTTTTTCAGGATCCTTTTTTACAAGACTGCTCATGTTTTTGCAGTCTGCACGGTGAATTCTAATGCCGCTGCCGGTTGATATAAAGCCAAGTACATCATCACCCGGGATTGGGCTGCAGCACTTTGAGTAGGAAACCAGCATCTTAAAATTTTCACCGGATATGGCAAGCTGTCCGGCAGATGATCTGGCGTACTCTTTGAAATCTTTGTAGGTATCTGTTAAATCCTTGGATTTTTTTTCCTTTTCGATTGACGTCGAAAGAATTTCATCAACATTCAGACGCGTTTGTCCGATTGCCATAAAAAACAGACGGGTGTTATCAATCTTTATCGAGTGAATAAGCTTATTCAAATCTGCAGGAGTGAAGGAAAGTTTCAACTTTTTCAATTTTTTTTCCCACAGGTCTTTACCGGCGCTTACAAATGCTTCATCTTCCTGGTTCAGGTACTTGCGGACTTCTGATGCTGCTTTAGTGGTCTTA
>CAYYJL010000163.1:0-6470 GCA_964472245.1 uncultured Ignavibacteriaceae bacterium
TTATTTGTCCGGATATTCCGTATAACAGAAATTATCTCTGTTATCTCTCTGTTCCTCCGTACAAGCAGTGCATAAAAAGCAGCCACAATCAGCAGCAGTGCTGTTACCGCTGCTGCTTCGGTATTGCTGTATATAAGCACAACCCAAAATACCGCTATGATAATCACCACTGCCGCAGTTATCTGAAACCAAAGGGCTGTGGCTATATTTCTACTATGCAGGAAATTCCCTGAAGCGATAGCCCACACCTTTAATTGTTTCAATTTGGTCTGCGTAGGTTCCCAATTTTTCCCGGATTTTACGTATATGAACATCAATGGTTCTATCTAGTACGTATACATCTGTTCCCCAAATCTCCCGCAGTATTGCTTCCCTGCCAAGCACTTTTCCGCTGTTGCGGGCAAGAAAATATAACAGTTCAAATTCTTTACGGGGAAATACAGTTTCTTCTTCCTCTATATATACCGTGTACTTTTCCCTGTCAATGGTAATCGGCCCAACAGTAACAAGACCGGGGCCTGCTCCTGGTGATTGCAGTTCCAGATTCCTGAGATTGGATTTAACCCTGGCAATCAAAAGATTAGGAGAGATCGGTTTGGGTATATAATCATTAGCTCCCAGATTCAACCCGTTTATTTCATCTATTTCAGATGATTTGGCCGTTAAAAAAATAATCGGCAGTTTTTCCGTATGACGGTCGGCTCTGATTCTTCGACAAACCTCGTAGCCGTCCATTTTAGGCATCATAACATCCAGTATCACCAGATCAGGTGATTCCGGAATCCTCATCATTGCTTCCTCTCCGTTGTAGGCAGTCAACACTGAAAAACCTTCTTTTTCAAGACTGTATTTCAGAAATTCGACAATGTCCTTTTCATCGTCTACAAGGAGAATGGTTTTCATGTTTTAAGGATAACCTCCTTTTTTTCACTGTTTGATTTATACATAGCTTCAATAATTTTCATTCGGGAGAGCGACTCCGAAGCCGGGGAGAGGATAGGGTTCAACCCTTTGCATGCTCCGATAAAGTGTTTAATTTCATTCTGGTAAGATTTCTTAAATAAATGCACATCGGATTCTGATTTGAACGGGGTGAAATCATCCAAAGATCCGGCTGTTCTTTTCATAACCTTCAACGGATTAATGCTGGCTGTGCCCTTGGAACCGTATATATCAAAATAAAAGTTATCTTTATCAGACCCGATTGACCAGCTGGATTCCAGAAAAATAAGAGAATTATTCTGGCAGCGGATTTTACTAATTGATGTATCTTCCACGGAACTTGTCAGATGAGAAAAGTTATGTGTTGATACGGAATTTATTTCGGGAAAATTTAACAGCCACAAGCTGAGATCCAGCAGAACAATACCTAAATCCAGGATTACACCGCCGCCGCTTTTTTCCTTATCGGTAAACCATCTGCTCTGGCTGCTCTGCTTTTTAAGCCATCCGGCTTTTACATAAAACAATTCCCCTATCTCACCGGAGTTAGCAATGCTCTTAAGGAGCATAATATCCGGGCGGTATCGCATATTCATGCCAACCATGATATTTACTTTATTCTTTGCAGCAAGATCAACAATTTCTTTAGCTTCAGTGTATGTGCGCGCAATCGGCTTTTCTATCAGAATATTTTTCTTGCGGCTGATACATTCCTTTGCTATTTCGCTGTGTGAGGATGTGGGTGTTGCAATTATAACACCGTCCACTTCACACTCATCAAGCATTTGAACATAGTCCGTATATATCTTGGATATACCAAACTTTTCACTGACGGTTTTAAGCCGGTTTTTGTTCAGCTCTGCAGCAGCCACAACGGAAACTTCCGGCATTTTTTTCAGGATGGGTAAATGTACCAATTGTGCTACTCCCCCCAGTCCAATAACCGCAACCTTAAACTTTTCCATTACGAAAGCACCTCCTGGCTGGCCTTCATAGAACCGGCAAATTCAACAACACGGGAGATGATACCGGCCGTATCCATTTTCAGGATTGCATGCAGTTCCGCCTGGGTGCCATGATCCACAAAGGAATCAGGCAGTCCGATTCTCAGCAATTTATTGCTGTAAGAATTATCCATAAGGAATTCCGCCACAGCAGATCCAAAACCGCCCACAATACTATTTTCTTCCAGCGTAATGATTTTACTGTATTTCTGCGCAAGCTGATGCAGCAATTCTTCATCAAGCGGCTTCACAAATCTTGCATTCACCAATCCGGGGTTTAGTCCGGCTTCTTGTAATGCAGGCAGTGCCTTTTCAGCATAATCCACCATGGAACCGACCGCCAGCAGTAATACTTCTTCCCCTTCGTGCAAAACTTCAGATTTTCCTATGGGATATAATTCAAAACTCTCACTCATAGGAACTCCAAGCGCAGATCCACGCGGGTATCTGACGGCAACAGGTCCTTTCTTGTATTCTACTGCAGTATATACCATATTCCTCAGTTCAGCTTCATCCTTTGGTGCCATAATGACCATACCGGGAATCATGCGGAGGTAACTCAAATCAAATGAACCGTGATGTGTGGGCCCGTCTGCTCCCACTAAACCTGCGCGATCCAGTATAAAGACGGAATGCAGTTTTTGCAGTGCAACATCATGTACAATCTGATCAAATGCTCTCTGCAAAAATGTGGAATATATAGCAACAACCGGTATAATACCTTGTGTCGCAAGACCTGCAGCAAAAGTTACTGCATGTTCTTCTGCAATACCAACATCTATATAATTATCAGGACATTTATCCTGAACAATGTTTAATCCGGTTCCGTCCGGCATTGCAGCTGTAATGCCGACTACTTTCGGGTTGGATTTAATAATATCAACAAGTGCGTTACCAAAAATTGTTGTGTATGCCGGCGGTGCACCTGAGCTTTTATGTGCTTTGCCTGTCATCTTATCAAACGGTGTTGATGCATGAAGGCGCTGCACATGTGCTTCTGCAGGAGCATACCCTTTCCCTTTTTGTGTAATCGTATGGATAAGGATAGGTCCTTTAAGATCCCGCACCTGCTCAAACAATTTAACAAGCTGATGCACATTATGACCATTCACCGGACCAAAATAGCGGAAGCCGAGTGCTTCAAAGAGCATACCTGGTGTGACGACTGATTTAATGCTGCTTTCCAGACGTCCTGCAATTTTCCTTAACCGGTCGCCGAATGTATCCAGTTTACCGGTCATATCCCATACATATCCTTTAAACTTATTGTAATCAGGGTGAGCAATCATTTGCGTAAAATAATTTGAAAGCTGCCATACATTGGGGGCAATGGACATGTTATTATCATTAAGCACTACAACCAAATCAGCTTTAAGAACGCCGCTGTTATTCATTGCCTCATAAGCCATACCGCCGGTCATAGCGCCATCACCAATAACTGCAACAACTTTGTTATTTGTCTTGTTGTATTTTTGTGCAGCCGCCATGCCAAGCGCAGCTGAGATAGAGGTTGATGCGTGTCCCGCACCAAATGTATCATACGGGCTTTCAGTTCTTTTCAGAAATCCGGATATACCATTCAACTGGCGAATGGTGTGGAGCTGTTCCTTCCGTCCGGTAATAATTTTATGTGGATATGCCTGATGACCGGTATCCCAAACAATTAAATCGTCAGGAGTTTTAAAAGCAGTATGTAATGCAACGGTTAATTCAACCGTGCCGAGCCCCCCGCCAAAATGCCCCCCGACCTCTGAAATGACATCAACCATATATACGCGTATATCCTGGCACAGGTCTTTCAGCATTTTCATATCCATGTCCCTCAAATCTGAAGGACTGTTCACTTGACTGAGAACTTTATAGTTACTCATATCAATCATATATCTTCTCCGTTATATTTCTTCGTCGGTATCATCATCAGGAGTCTGATTCAGCTTCATACCGCTTTTTAGTGTTGTTATTTTAAGTTCTGCCTCATTCAAAATTTTCATGCATTCATTAACAAGATTAACGCCTTCTTCAAAAAGTTCTATGCTTTTATTGATATCAACCGTTTCATCTTCAAGTGCCTGAGAGATATCATCAAGCCGCTTGAGTTTTGCATTAAATGAGTTTGAATCCTGTTTTTTACTCATCATGTACCTTAATTTCACCGTCATGGAATTTCAACGAGAATGGCTTTCCTTTTAACAATTGTTTGGAACTTGGTACAAATTTATTGCCCTGTTCAACTAAAACAAAACCCTTTTTTTGGATTTTTGCAATGTCAAAGGATTTAATCCCTGCCTTTACTACCAGCAGAGAATTTTTTGCCGAGCGCAGTTTATTTTCAATCTTGTAAGTTATCCGCTGACTAATAGAATCAATCCGCTGTTCCTCTAATCTGATACGGCCTTCAATCGCGTAAAACCCGTACGAGTTAATAAATCCGGATAATCTCTGCCGTAAATTAGAAAAAATCTGTGAAACTCTCTCTGTCAAATCCGCCTTGGACTGAGCTAATTGCTGAATCAGTTTCTTGAGATCGGGAGTTACAATTTCCATTGCAGCTGAGGGAGTCGGGGCGCGGTAGTCCGCAACGTAATCAGCAATTGTGTAATCCACTTCATGCCCTACTGCAGAAACAACAGGATACTTGCATTTAGCAATTGCACGTGCTACAATTTCTTCATTAAAAGCCCATAAATCTTCAATGGAACCGCCGCCTCTGCCGACAATTATGACGTCCAGATTATCAATTTCCTGAAGACGGTTCAAAGCATCCACGATACTCGGGGCAGCGCCTTCCCCTTGAACCAGACAAGGTGATACAATTATTTCTGCAACAGGGAATCTTCTTTTCGCGATACTGATCATATCCTTTAATGCAGCTCCGCCGGGGGCGGTGGCAATCCCGATTTTCTCCGGAATGTATGGCAGTTCTCTTTTTCGGCTCTCTGCAAAAAGACCTTCAGAATCTAGCTTAGCTTTTAACTTGTCAAATGCAATCTGAAGCTCGCCAACCCCGGCGGGAAACATTTTGCGCACATCAAGCTGATAATTACCCCGAGGAGGGTACACGGTTATCTTCCCCTGAACAATCACTTTCATACCGTCAACGGGCTTAAAGAATACAGAGGCATTATTTCCTCTCCACATTGTACCGCTAATCTGGGCGTTGCTATCCTTAAGGGTGAAATACCAATGCCCGGAAACATGATCTTTAAAATTTGAAAGTTCGCCGGTTAGCAGGATATCAGAGAATCCGTCTTCCAGATATCGCTTGATATAGTTGGTCAGCTCTGTAACCGAAATAGCTTCTGCAGTTTGAAAATTCATCAGAACCTGAAATTAAACCCGAATGTCGGAAGAATCGGAAACATATTGTTCGCTTCCCTGCCCAGGGTAAGGTCATCATTTATATAATAATCATACCCAACCACATTGCCGCGGTTATAGACATTTATAATATCCAGGTAAAACTGCCAGTTAAGGTTCCACAGTTTGGTGCTGTAGGTAGCGCGCAAATCGAGCCGGTGATAATCAGGTTTCTTGCTGTTATACTTCTGCTGATTGCCGTATTCAATATCAAAAACCACTTCTCTTTGGTCAGAGTTATTAAAGGAACTGCGTGTGGCTATCTGAGGTGTTTCTGCTTTGCCATCCCCATCAGTATCCACAAGTAAAACTCTGGGCTTAATGCCAATCGGTTCAGTATAAGGGAATCCGGAACCAAATTGCCAGCGCACACCAAGATCCCAATCGGTATCAAGTTTGTAATTTAAAACAATATTTACCGTATGTCTCTGATCAAAGCGGAAAGGAATACGCTCCCCTCTTTCAAACCGGTCTGCAAAAGCCAGTGCGTAACTTATCCATCCGTTAATTTTGGAATCAGAACTGATGTTTTTCTTGCTCAGTAAAAACTCTATCCCGTATGCCTCCCCGCGGCTGTTATTTTCAGGTACTTGAGTAAGCGAATCTGTATTCCGTGGCACAGGCCTGGTCCATGCATCGGGAGATTTAACATCCCTGCCGGGTATATATTCGGAGATATATACATACCCCCTGTTTTGCTGCTGGACAATCAGATCTTCGAATCGCTTGTAGTACAACTCCGTACGAAGATTCCACTCAGGTGTCAGCCAGCGCTCCGCACCCACAACGGTATGTATCGCCCGTTCTGAAACCAGCCGTTCGGCATACACCGCGTTCAAATCGTACAATGCCTGCTGATCCCGCAGCTTTTCGTATCCCGGAGACTGATAATATATACCCCATCCTGCACGGAGTGTTGTCAGATTATCCGGAGAAAAAGATAAACCGACTCGAGGGGCAAAATAGCTTTTCTTGAGTATATCATAGTAATCGTACCGGACGCCTGCCTGCAGATACATTTTCTCGGAGAACTTAAAATTATTCTGTAAGTAGGATTTGTACCTCTTGGAGTGCTTAATTTCTTTTATATCATCAAGCACAGCGCGGAAGTTCGGGTTTGATCCAAAAAATGATCGTAATCCCGGATCTATCGAAAAATCAAAATCC
>CAYYJL010000164.1:0-6432 GCA_964472245.1 uncultured Ignavibacteriaceae bacterium
TGGGCGGTGTAGACGGCTTAGTTCACATTACCGACCTCAGCTGGGGCAGAATCAGCCATCCTAATGAAGGGGATAAACTTGATCAGGTTATCAACGTTGTTGTTACTGATTATGATGAAGAGAAGAAACGTATCTCTCTTTCTCTTAAAAGACTTATGCCGCACCCATGGGAAAACATTGATGAAAAATACAATGTCGGTGACAAAGTATCAGGCCGCGTAGTATCCCTCACCGATTACGGTGCATTTATCGAAATCGAAAAGGGTATTGAAGGTCTTATCCACAACTCAGAAATGAGCTGGACCCAGCACATTAAACATCCTTCTCAGCAGGTATCTATGGGTCAGATTGTTGACGCACAGAGTCTCAGTCTGGATAAGGACGTGAAGAAAATTTCTCTCGGTATGAAACAGCTGGAACCGGATCCATGGCATGAACTGATGGTTAAATATCCTTCAGGAACCAAAACCACCGGTATTGCCAGAAACCTCACCAACTTTGGTGTGTTTGTTGAACTGGAACCCGGTATTGACGGTCTTGTACATATTTCTGATCTCTCCTGGACAAAGAAAATCCGCCACCCCGGCGAAGTTGTTAAAAAAGGCGACAAGCTGGACGTTGTAGTTCTTGGCGTTGATATGGATTCCAGAAAAATTTCCCTCGGTCATAAACAGATTTATGACAATCCTTGGGAAGATTTTGGAAATGAATACGGTTCCGGAACTGAAACTGAAGGTGTTGTTGTAAGGATTATTGAAAAAGGCGTTATCATTGAATTGCCTTCCAAGGTAGATGGATTTATCCCTACCAATCAATTATCCACAGGCAGAATCAAAAATCTGGCAAACCATTTTCCGGTTGATTCCAAGATAAAAGTAAAAGTACTTGAATTCGATAAAGAGAACAAAAAAATCGTTTTAAGTGCAATTGATTATCTGAAAACCAGACCTGAATCCGAAATAGAAGAATATATCAGCGAACATAAGCTCGATAAAATAACTGTTCAGGATATCAAAAATGCAGATACTGGTAAGGTGGATACATCAGACTTCCCGTCATATGAAAATATTGACGATGTTCTGAAAACCCCATCTGCCGATACAACAGAAGAATAAAACTGTGTAACCCACAGTCAGAAGTTATGGAGCGGGTCATTTGATCCGCTCTTTTTTTTGGTAGAAAATTTTTGGTTTATTTTTTTACCGTTACAGGCATTATTTTTAATAAACAATTTTCAGGAACGTGTCAGAAAAAGTAGCATTTTATACCTTAGGGTGTAAACTTAATTTTGCAGAGTCATCTGCCATGGGGAAACAGTTTCTCCGGGAGGGTTTCAAAATTACAGATTTTGAGAACCCGGCGGATGTCTATGTGATCAATACTTGCACCGTTACAGAAAATGCAGAAAAGGACTGCAGAAAGATTGTCCGCCGCGCACTGCGCAACAATCCGGGGGCATTAATCATTGTAACCGGCTGCTATGCGCAGCTGAGGCCGGAACAGATTTCGGATATCAAAGGGGTTGATGCAGTACTTGGCTCAGCGGAAAAGTTCAGGGTATTTGATATACTTGAAAATTTTGAAAAGAAGGAGCTCTCCTGCATTTTTGTTTCACCGGAAGGGGAACTGGCAGGGTCATTCGGGGCAGCATATTCCTCCGATGCTGATTCACGGACACGCGCATTCCTGAAAATACAGGATGGCTGCGATTACAAATGCTCTTTCTGCACCATTCCAAAAGCAAGAGGCGGCAGCAGAAGCCAGGCACCTGATGAAGTCATACAGAACTTTAAGCTGCTTGTTGAAGAGGGTTATAGAGAAATTGTTTTGACCGGTGTGAATACGGGTGATTACATGTATGATGGCATGAACCTTTACCGGTTGCTGCTTAAACTGACTGCACTTGAAGGTGATTTCCGCATTCGTATCAGTTCTATAGAACCCAATCTGCTTACAGATGAAATAATCCGTCTTACCGCAACAAACGATAAAATGTGCAGGCATTTTCATATACCGCTGCAAAGCGGTTCACCGGAGATACTCCGTCTTATGCAGAGGAGATATACGGCAGATGATTATAAAAATCTTATATATAAAATCAAATCGGCAATACCCGATTGCGGTATCGGTGTGGATGTGATTACCGGTTTCCCCGGAGAAACAGACTCCCACTTTGCAGAAACACAAAATTTCCTGGTGGAATTGCCGGTTTCTTACCTTCATGTATTTACATACTCAGAGCGGCCTGATACAAAAGCTATCAGCATGTCAGGGGAAGTGCCGGTTGAAAAAAGGCGCGAGAGAACAAATATATTACGGATTCTCAGCGAAAAGAAAAGAGCAGAATTCTACGAGCAGAGCAAAGGCACAAGCGGCGAAGTATTATTCGAACATGAACAGCCGGAAGGATATATGAGGGGATTCACATCCAATTATATACGGGTGCAGCATGAGGTAGTACCGGAGTTAATTAATAAGCGGGTACCGTTTCAATTAACAGATTTTGACGGCATATTTTACAGCGGCAGCATTCCCCAATACACTAATTCTCAGGGATAACAGGAAATCCAATGAACATCAAATCCATCGCAGTTTTTTTCATTCTTTCAGCAGCGCTGTTTGCACAGCAGGAAAACCAAAAGAACTTTTTTGAGCTTCAGCAAACTCTGGAATTGAAAAAAGAGAATATAAACTCAGAGCAGTATATGTATCCTTCCACAGAGAGGAAAAATCCGGCGCTTGCCATTCTGTATTCCGCTTTGTTACCAGGTATGGGCGAGCTTTATGCGGGCGATTATTCCCTTGGAAAATATCTTACCGCAACTGAAGCAGGACTATGGATTGCCTATTTTTCAATTAACATGTACGGTGAGTGGCAGGTGGATAATTTTAAGGCATATGCACGGAGCAATGCAGGCGTCACGCCAGATGGAAAAGATGACGATTTTTATGCCAACGTAAGCAATTACCTGAGTGTTGAACAGTATAATGATGAACAGGCATTTTACAGAAGATTTGATGAAATGTATAACACTACCACACATCACTGGAATTGGGAAGGAACAACAGAGCGGAGGACATACAGAAGCATGTGGGTATCCAGCAGGCAGGCATTTAATAATCTCAGATTTGTTGTAGCAGGGATGCTCTTAAACAGATTGGGGAGTATCATTAATGCAGTACGCCTGGTATCGGCACACAATAAAAATCTTAATGTGGAAAATAAGGTAGAAGTTAATTTTCTGCCGGAACTATCTCCGATAGGACAGGAATCCTACAGACTCGAACTGCAGTTCAGATTTTAAACTGATTATTTAGCGAGAATAATCTTCCGGGCGTTGAACCGGTCAGCGGAGCGGAGAGCAATCAGATAAATTCCTGAGCTAAGGTTTTCAGCAGTAACTTTCAGCAGATGCGTACCGGGCTGAGCTGCTCCCGTATATAAATCTTTTATCTTTTCACCATTTACTGAATACAGTGAAATTTCCACAGGCATTTCAGAGGGAATCGTATATATAATATTGGCTGCCGGATTAAACGGATTGGGATATACATTTGCAATGCCGAAATCCATTGGTGCAGATAAAGAAACTTCTACGACAGGGGAATATCGATAAGCACCATCAAAGTCGTTTTGCTTCAGACGGTAATAAACAATGCTGCCAAGATTATAAAAATCTTTGAACGCATACTGCTTCCGCTCGGAAGTGTTGCCTGAACCTTGTACAAAACCAATAGACTGCCAGCTGATTTCTCCGTTTAATTTTACACCCCTTTCAACCTCAAATCCCTTATTATTGGTCTCTGATGCAGTCTGCCAAACAAGTTCATTGCCGCTATCACCTGCACTAACCGTGAAGGAAGTAAGTTCAACCGGTGTGGATTTTGGCATAATTCTTACGGGATACTTAGGCCCATAATTCCAAAAATCGTCTGTATCGGGCAGTCCTTCCAGAATAAAGCTGAGTCCGGTGGAATAAATAGTATCCATCGGTATACCGTAAGGGGCAGTGTAGGAAAACTCCCAGAACAGTGTGTCAGTTACCTGAGGAAACATGAGGGGGATTCTCTGAGTAATCTCCCCCCAAAATAAAATTGAAACTGTATCCATTATTGCCAATTCGCCGAAGCGGGCTGCCACATTATATGCACCTGCCATTAAGTCGCCGCCTGCCATAGCAGGTCCGCCTGCCAGGAACATCTTATATACTGCAGTCTGCCCTTCTTCCAAAGTCTGCGGACCTGTTACCCACACTTTTACATCATCTGTTCTTTCCAGATTATGGCAGACGCAACCGTCACCATTCAACTCTGTACAGCCGATACGTTCCGTGGGTCTGTTAGTCCAGGTATATGCCATGGAGACGAATGAAGCAAAAGCTGCAACAATCAGCATGGAAATATATTTTGGTTTTAACGGATACACTTCTTTATAATTATTACTTTAACAACACAAGTTTAATGACAGCGGATTCTGTGTTACCTTGCTGCGGGGTGAATACACCGCGGGCAAAGTAAATTCCGGGAGATACATTCAATGCATTCCAGGAAGTCCTGTATAATCCGCTTTCAACAGCATTAGTCCCTAATGATTCAACCAATTCGCCGTTAGCGGAGTATATATCCACAGCCAGCATACCGCCTGAGCCAAAGGTGAATTCCAGACTTGTCGAGGGATTAAACGGATTCGGGTAAGCAGACATGATTTGGAACCCGTCTATCCGGCTTTCACCGTTAACAGTTACGCCTTCATAATAACGGTACGAACCATTATAATCTGTTTGCTTCAACCGGTATTGAACTGCCCCGGACGCCGGAGCGCGGTCAACAAACTGATAGGTTTGCATATCTGAAGCGGTACCTGCACTGGCAACAAAGCCAATGTTCTGCCATCCGGACTCACCTGTTTGTTTTCTTTCAATAAAGTAGCCCTTGTTGTTTGTTTCTGTTACCGTAGACCACTTCAGTAGCACGCCGTCAGCGGTAACCATGCCGTTGAATGATGACAACTCAACAGGAACTGCTGCAAGAATTCTGACCGGAAAGTTGCTGCCAAAATTCCAGACATCACCTGCAGAAGGGATACCATTGTTATCAGAACTCAAACCGAGAGAATAGATGGTGTCTGATGTTACTCCTGCGGGAGCTGTGTACATGAAAGACCAGCGCACAGAATCACCGGAAAACACTTTTGGTCTTACATGCGTTAACTCAACATCAATTTTCTTGGCACTGGTGTCAGAGACGGAAAGAAGTCCAAAGCGGGCAGCAACATTAAAACCGCCTGCGCCTTGTGAACCGCCTTTTATGGTAATTGTATAAATCGCAGAACTGCCTTGTGCAAGACTATCCGGACCTTTTATGCTTACGTTTACTCCGGAAGCAGGAGATAAGGTATGACAGACACAGCCGTCTCCGCCATTTAACAGGGTAAGACCGACAATACCGTGCGGGTATTGGTCGGTCACTGTATATACAAACCCTGCAAAAACAAAAAACAAGAGAAGGGAAATAAGTTTCATCAATTTCCTATTTTAAGACGGTCATGGATTTAACAGAGGAAATTTCTTTACCATCAACACCTTTGTAGGTCAAACGGTAATAATATATACCGCTTACCAGGTCTGAAGCCGAGATGGTGAAAGAGTGGCTGCCTGCGGTGAGCTGCTGATTCACTACTGAGGAAACCTGTTCTCCAAGAGCGTTAAATATATTCAGTTTAACCAATCCTTCTGCCGGAATTGAAAAATTGATTTTTGTTTCCGGATTGAATGGGTTGGGGTAATTCTGATTGAGAGAGAAATTCTTCTCGGCGGAAAAATCAACTTCAAGGGTTTTTGAATACTCAAACTGGCCGTCAAAATCAATCTGTTTCAAACGGATATAATATTTGCCGTCAGCTTCAGGGGAAAAACTGTAGGAATAGGTTTGTCTTTCGGTGGTTGTTCCAAATCCGTCAACAAATCCTGTTTTTTCTAAAGCACTTGGCTGCGCACCTACTTCAACTTCAAAACCGCGGTTGTTGTGTTCGGTTGCGGTTTCCCACTGAATCTCAATATTGCTTCCGTCTACTGCAGCGCGGAATGATGTTAATTCTACAGGAACAACCGGCTGACGGAGTTTGAAAAAGCCGCTGCCCTGTGCTGCGTAGATTGTATTGGTATCACGGATGACAAAAGAATAATTTGAACTTGGTATGGTGATCAACCTCCAGGTGGCACCTGCATCAGTTGAAAGGAAAGACTGCTGTCCTGAATAAGTACCTGTGATAACCCAATTGGAGTTCTTAGGATCAACATGCACGCCCCACATGCTTTTTCCGGCAAATGTGGAATTAGCAAAAAGCTCCCATGTTGCACCATAATTGGTAGTTCTCAGGAAGCCGCCTCCGCCGCTCCATTTGGTTGCGTAAGCAACACCCGGGCGGTTAAA
>CAYYJL010000165.1:0-6418 GCA_964472245.1 uncultured Ignavibacteriaceae bacterium
CTTCTCTATAGTTAGAGAGTTAACCGGTCATGGGGTTGGCAAGTTTTTACATGAGAGCCCGTCCGTGCCGAACTTTGGCAGGAAGGGACTCGGATCAAAATTAAGAAAAGGAATGACCATAGCGGTAGAACCTATGGTTAATATGGGCAGAAAAGAGGTTGCCTTTTTGGATGACGGTTGGACCGTTATTGCAAAAGACAGAAAACCCTCAGCCCATTTTGAACATACCATTGCAATAAACAATGGAAAAGCGGAAATACTGACAGTATTATAATATGGCAAAACAAGGACCAATAAAAGTTGACGGCGTAGTAACGGAAACACTTCCGAATGCTCACTTCAGAGTAAAGCTGGAAAACGGCCATGAGATACTTGCTCATATATCCGGAAAAATGCGGATGCATTTTATAAAGATTTTAGTCGGCGATAAAGTTTCAATAGAACTTTCTCCCTACGACTTAACTAAAGGTAGAATTACTTACAGATATAAATAATGGAGATCTGGGATGAAAGTTAGGTCATCAGTCAGAAAAATATGCGATAATTGTAAAGTTATTAAAAGAAAAGGTGTTGTTCGGGTAATTTGCAAAAACCCAAAACATAAACAGCGTCAAGGATAAAAAAGGAGACTAAATTTGGCACGAATTGCCGGAGTTGATTTACCAAAGAATAAAAAGGTTTATTTTGGCCTGCAGTATATATTCGGTATAGGACCAAAGGTTGCCGAGGATGTATTAAAAGCAGCAAATATTCCTGCGGACAAAAAAGTATCTGCTCTCTCTGAAGATGAGGTTGCTGCAATACGTTCAGTATTACAGGCCGAATACAAGGTAGAAGGTGCTTTGCGTTCTGAAGTTCAGATGAATATTAAACGTTTAATGGATATCAGTTCATACCGCGGATTGCGCCATCGCAGAAGTCTGCCGGTACGCGGCCAAAGAACCAAAACCAATTCCAGAACGCGAAAAGGTAAGAGAAAAACAGTTGCCGGCAAGAAAAAAGCCGTAAGCAAGAAGTAATGAATAGGAATTTTTAAATGGCAAAAGCAGTTAAAAAAGTAAAAAAGAAAAACGTTGTTGACGTTAATGGTATTGCCCATATAAAAGCTACCTTTAACAACGTGATTGTTATCCTGACGGATGTATATGGTAACGCCATATCCTGGTCATCAGCCGGCAGAAACGGATTCAAAGGTTCACGTAAAAATACTCCATTTGCTGCACAGGTTACAGCGGAAGCAGCAGCTAAGGAAGCTTATGATGTTGGGCTCCGCAGAGTGGAAGTACGTGTTAAAGGACCGGGATCCGGAAGAGAATCTGCAATCAGAGCTTTAAATACCGCAGGTCTTGAAGTTTCATCCATAAAAGATGTTACCCCCATTCCTCATAACGGCTGCCGTCCACCAAAAAGAAGAAGAGTTTAATTGAGGAGAATGCAATAAATGGCAAGATATACCGGTTCAGTTTGTAAATTGTGCAGACGGGAAAAGACAAAATTATATCTCAAAGGGCAAAAATGTCTTACTGACAAATGTCCTATTGAGAGAAAAAATTATCCTCCCGGACAGCATGGACTTTCACGAAAAACTAAAATTTCCGAGTACGGAGTTCAGTTGCGTGAAAAACAGAAAATTAAAAGAGTTTATGGAGTTTTAGAAACCCAGTTTAGAAATTACTTTGAGAAAGCAAGCCGTCAGAAGGGTAGAACAGGTGAAAACCTTGTGAAGCTTCTGGAAACCAGACTTGACACAATCGTCATGCGGTTAGGTTTTGCTCCTTCAAGAAAAGCTGCACGTCAGCTGGTTTGTCACAGACATATTCTGGTTAATGATTCCTTAGTGGACATTCCGTCATACAGTGTATCCCCCGGAGATGTTATTAAGGTAAAAGAACAGAGTAAAAATCTGGAACTGATTCACAATTCCCTTAAGAGAATTGCAGACAGTCAGTACTCCTGGTTAAGCGTAAACAAAGCAACCCTCACCGGTACTTTTTTACAGCTGCCTGAAAGAAGTGAAGTTCCGCTTACTGCTAACGAACAGTTGGTAGTGGAACTCTACTCAAAGTAACAATAATAAAAATTTAGAGGTCTTATATGAATCAAATTAAATTAAGGATGCCCGAGACCGTCGTATTAGATGAATCTACCAAGAGTGAAACTTACGGAAAATTCACTCTGCAACCGCTGGAAAGAGGGTACGGCGCAACATTAGGGAATTCCCTGAGAAGAGTTTTGCTCTCTTCTTTACCGGGTACTGCAATCATCGGCATTAAAGTAAGCGATGTATTGCATGAGTTCACCACTATCCCGGGTGTTGTGGAAGATGTCACGGAAATCATCCTTAACCTGAAGCAGGTTAGACTGAAAGCACTGACTAAAAAATTAGGCCGTATCGAAATATCCTTTAACGGAGAGGGTGAATTTGTTGCCGGTGATCTGGCAAAATACACCAATGATGTTGAAGTATTAAATCCTGAATTACATATTGCTACACTTAACAGCGTTGCAAAGTTTAATCTGGAACTGATTCTTGGTCAGGGCAGAGGTTATGTTCCGGCAAATGATATCAAATCCAGTGAGGCAAAATTTGCTGAATTCGGTATCGGTGTTATTGCAATAGATGCAATCTTTACTCCGCTTAAGAACGTACGCTATGATATAGAGAACGTGAGAATCGGCGATCGTAATGATTTTGAAAAACTAACTATTGAAGTACAGACCGATGGCAGTATTTCTCCGCAGGACGCAATGACTCAGTCTGCTAAAGTTCTTAAAGAGCATCTTGATCTGTTTACAGGATTAAATCTTGAACCGGAATCACCAAAAGAAGGTGCCGAAAAAGATCCTGAAGTGGAAAAAGTTAAAAAAGCTTTGTTGATGAGCATTGATGAACTTGAACTGAGCGTTAGAGCTCATAACTGCCTTAAAGCAGCAAGCATCAGAAGCGTCGGCGATTTAGTTAGACGTGAAGAATCAGAATTGTTGAAGTACAGAAATTTTGGACGCAAGTCATTAGCAGAACTTTCTGAACACATTGAAAAACTCGGGTTGCATTTCGGTATGGATATTGAAAAATATCTGAAGACCGAAGGTGACAGCCACTAATATTATTGAGGAATTGAAAAATGAGACATAACGTAAAAGGAAGAAAATTAGGACGCACCTCTTCACACAGAGATGCTTTATTGCGCAATCTTTCAATTTCTCTGCTTAAGCATAAGAGAATCACCACTACTCTGGCAAAAGCAAAAGAGTTGAGAACTTTTATCGAGCCGATTTTAACAAAAGCTAAAAAAGGCGATCTGCACAGAAAAAAACTTATCATGGATCAGCTGAAAGACAAAGAAGTTGTTAAAGAGTTGTTCGGTGAAATTTCTGAAAAAATTGCTGAACGCCAGGGTGGATATACCCGCGTGATTAAAAGAGGCAGAAGAATGGGTGACGCTGCTGAAATGGCAATTATTGAGTTGGTTGATTATAATGAAGTTGCAAATCAAAAAGCAGTTGAATTAAAAGACAGCAGAGAAGAAAAGAAACAGCAGAAAAAAGATAAAGAACAGACCGAAGCACAGGCATCAGCCGAAGCCGGGAAGTAATTCAAACCCAACAATATTCAGAGAGTAATCTGCTTTTAAGGCGGATTACTCTTTTTTTTTATGTTAAGCAAACCAAAATTTATTAAACCTGTTTTTGACCTTAAGGAGCTTCCTAAACTGGAACTGCCTGAGGTTATACTCTGCGGCAGATCCAACGTAGGGAAATCAAGTTTTATAAACTCACTTTTTAAGGTTCCGGGGCTGGCAAAAACAAGTTCCACTCCGGGTAAAACCAGGTCGTTGAATTATTATTCTCTGGGTGATGACTTGTATATGGTGGATATGCCGGGCTATGGCTACTCAAAAGCACCCAGGGCGGAAATAATTAAGTACTCCAAACTTTCTGACGACTTTCTTGCACTCCGGACAGAAAAGCGGCTTGTGCTATCGCTGGTAGATTCTCGGCACAAACCCTCAGAATCTGATTTGGCACTGTGGGATTACTTAAAGCAAATTGATATGAACTTTGCTGTTATTCACACCAAGACGGATAAAATAAACCAAAAACGTTTAGCAGAAGCCGGCAGGGAAGTTAAAGGTTCTCTGGCTTTACTAAAGAGAGAAGCTGAGATATACCCTTATTCAGCAGTAACAGGAAACGGTTGGAAGGAAATAATAAATCGTCTTCAGAGCTTTGTTGAGTGGTGCAAAAGTTAATAAAATTCCCTATATTTCAGGATACCTAATCTCTGTCTGATAAAGGAGTTATGAAGTACAGCAAGATTATACTGATCGTATCGGCTCTTTTCTTTATCACCATTTTATTAATGGCAGATAACGTTATTTTAAAGATTGCTGCTTTTGTTCTCCTCCTCCTATCGGTCAGTTACCTATTTATTCTTCTGGATAAGGATAAAAAAATATTTCCTCAGGGGCTTGAGGAGGATAATACAGCTGCAGAGATGGCGACAGAAGAAACCGGTGATGAAAATACAGTTAAAGAACGGGCTGAGGTTGATCTTGATAAACTTGATGAAGGTTTCCGGATTGTTGAAAGAGGGACAAAAGTTTTAACTGAACGTAATTTGGGGAGTATAGGCAATAAAAAGGGAAACCCGCAGGATGAAACAGATGAATCTATCCGCAAATTTAAGGACCTATCCACAGAGCCATACCCAAAAGATGTTGCTGCAACACAACAGCTGAGTTTTTTAATCGAGCGTCTGCTGATTATTGTACGTGAACTTTTTACCGCGCATACTGCTGTTTTCTTCTGGTATGATAAGGCACATTCACTGCTTTCCATACAAAGTGCATCCTCAGCTTCCGATAGTATAAGAAAAGAGAAACTTGATATACAGGCAGATGTGCTTGGACGCATCATCAAGGAAGAAGCTCCTAATATGCTCTCCGATATGCCGGGAGTTACTGAACAAGAAAATTTCCGGTACTATAACTCGCCTCAAAAGATTAAAAGTTTTCTTGGTGTTCCTGTTTTTCATGATTCGAATCTCGTCGGAATATTAGCGGTTGATTCAAAAGCACCGGATGCTTTTGGTATAGAGCAGATGTACTCACTTGGCAGATTTGTACGCTTAGTGACTGTATTGATTGATTTGTTCGCACAAAAGCATAATGAAAGTGTAGCACAAAAGAGAGTTGAAGGATTTTCCGGATTCCTTCATGATATTAACCGGTTATCTGATGAAACTGATATATTTAAATCAATCGCCAAAATGTCTTCAAGACTTGTTGAAGCAGATTGTTTTACTTTGGTGGCTTATAATGCCGAAGAACATCAGTATAAAGCAGTTGTTGTAAATAATCCCCATGATTACTCATATATACAGGAAGGTGACAATATTGATTTACGTTCCTCGATGGCGGGAACTGCTATAAGTTCCGGCTCACAAGTGAACATAGGGGAGATGACAGAAGTGAAAGTTGCACGTTTTAAAAGTGATGAGATGATTGTGCTGGATGGCTCTTTCCTGATAACACCCATCATATTTGATAATGAAGTGCTCGGTTTGCTGTGTCATGAATCCGTTAAAAAGAACAGCTTTGGCAGCAGTGATGTTAAGTTTTTACATCATATTGCAACAATGATAGGGGTAGTTCTTCATTTTAACAATAGTGCCCGTCATTTTAGAAAATTGGCAGCCATAGACCCTGTCACCGGCTTTTACAGTTCTCACTTCTTTTACCGCCGGAGTATGGAAGAAATTCAGAAGGCTGAAATACTTGGGCTTAATGCAAGTGTATTAATGATTAAAATTGATGAAGCCCGCCATAAAGAAGAACTTGATGATTCCTCCAATCATAGCGCGGTTACTGAACAAATCTCCATTTCGCTAGCAGAATTTGCTGATCCGTTTAAGTTTTTTGGGAAGATAGATGACTTAAGCATCGGTATGTTCATACTCAATAAAACAAGGGAGGAAACAGCACTGATTGCAGAAAAAATCCGGTTGCAGATTTCCAGAACAGCGGTTCAACTGAATGGTAAGAGTACAACCTTTACCACTTCCATTGGTGTTGTGACCGTTAAGAGTAATGCTGATTTAGATGCCATTCTGTATGATTTGAAAACCGCCGTAAAAAAAGGTTCTTCCTCCGGCGGAAACAAAGTGCTTCAGTTATAGGAGTATATACCAATCAATAATTGTATCCTGATTATTTTAGACGGGGTAGGTATAGGTGAACTGCCTGATGCCGCACTCTATGGAGACGAAGGAAGCAACACTTTAGTAAATATTGCCAGAAAAACCGGCGGTCTGGAGCTGCCCAACTTAAGAAACCTGGGTCTTGGCAATATCGAAAATATATATGGTGTTCCGCCTGTTTCTTATCCGACAGCTTCTTATGGAAAAATGACTGAG
>CAYYJL010000166.1:0-6405 GCA_964472245.1 uncultured Ignavibacteriaceae bacterium
GTTCTTATACACTCAACCCGATGAAAAATTTTACTCACGGACAGCCCGGCCTCATAACTCCTTATAATTCAATGGTTTATGGCTTCACTCCAACTGAAATTTCGTTTGGTACGATTCCTGCCAAATACATTGGTATCATAAAATGGAGACCAACATGGTTACTTTATTAGTCATATTAACATTTGCGTTGTTTTTACTCGCAGATTTTTTAGTCATAAAAAAACAGAAAAAAGTTCACCCGGCAATTGCCTCAGGTGAAGTATTTGATAAATCAACAGTTACAATACCGGAAAATTATTCCGTAGCTCAAAACCACCTCTGGCTGCACAAAAACGGCGAAGAGGTCCTCCTGGGCATTGATGAATTTCTCCTCAAGGCACTTGGGAAGGTGACTCTTTATCCTCTTCACAGTGAGGGTGCCAATATAGGTGCGGGAGACCCAATTCTCCGGATTCAAACCAAGAATAATAAAACTGTTCTGCTGCATTCCCCGATTGCCGGAACAGTATTAGAAACACATCAGGATGGTATTAAGGTTACGGATAATCCTTACGAAAGCATGCACGCTATCAGAATACTACCGGCGGAAAACTTTGCTGGGAGTCCGGCGGTAAAGAATCCCGGTGCAGCTCAGAAATGGCTGAGGAAGGAATTTTCCAAGCTGAAGGATTTTCTTTCCTTCTCTTTTGTACCCCACCCTGAGCTTGGCATTACCATGATGGATGGCGGCAATATATTAGAAGGTGTTGTAAGCCAGTTGGATAAAAACGAACTCGATCGTTTTGAATCTGAATTTCTGAGAATGTAGGAGAGAGAAATGACTTCACAAAATGGAATTTTATTTGACGCCACTGAATGTGTGGGCTGCGGAGAATGTTACTCCGCCTGCAAAGCACAAAATAATCTCGGCGAACCAAAGGAAGAATTTTTACGGGATCACCTCTCCAACAAAACCTATACGGTTCTGGAAGAGTACGAAGGCACGTATATACGCAAGATGTGCATGCACTGTGCTGACCCTGCTTGCGTTTCTGTATGCCCGATTGCTGCATTGGAAAAAACTGATCTTGGTCCTGTTGTATATGACGGGGATAAATGCATGGGATGCCGCTATTGTATGCAGGCATGTCCGCACCATATACCACGCTATGAGTGGAGCAGTAACACACCTCAGATAAAAAAATGCAGTATGTGCTACGAACGCCAGAAGAAAGGGCAAGAAACTGCATGTGCTGAAGCATGCCCAACCGGAGCTACGTTGTTCGGCAATCTTGATGAATTAAGAGCTGAAGCTAAACGCAGAATTGAAGAAAATCCGGATAAATACTACCCGCATATATATGGTATGCAGGAAGCAGGCGGCGGTAATATACTGATGCTTTCACCTGTTCCTTTTGATTCACTCGGCATGGCAACAAACCTGATAGATTCCCCGCTGCCAAAGCTTACCCAAAATGCCCTGGATAAAATACCGGGTGTTGTCGGTGCGGGCGGCGTATTTCTGACCGGTATGTATTGGCTCACCAAGAGGAAAAATGATATAGCCAAGGAAAAATCCGTAACGAAAGGAGAGAATAACCGTGAAATCTAAAATTGCCTCATTATTCAGTTTTTGGCGGGTCGTGGGCTCGGTCATTATTATAAGCGGTATATATTATACATACCTTAGATTTACCGAAGGTATCGGTGCCGTAACGAACCTTTCAGATACTTCCCCATGGGGTTTGTGGATCGGGTTTGATATACTTTGCGGTGTGGGCCTTGCTGCCGGCGGTTTTACCATTTGTGCAGTAACACATATCTTCAATATTGAAAGGTTTAAACCGCTGACACGCCCCGCTATTCTTACCGCATTTCTGGGCTATTTGCTGGTGGTTTTTGCTTTAATGTTTGACCTGGGCAAACCATGGAATATATGGCACGCTATCATCATGTGGAACCCGCGTTCTGTTATGTTTGAAGTTGCCTGGTGTGTTATGTTATACAGCACAGTACTGTTCCTGGAATTCAGTCCAGTCATCGTGGAAAGGTATAAACTGACAACATTGCAAAAAATATTGAAGAAAATTGCAATACCTATTATGATTGCCGGAGTTCTGCTTTCCACCCTGCATCAATCATCGCTGGGTTCCCTCTTTTTAATCGTGCCGCAGAAGATGCATCCTCTTTGGTATTCATCCCTGCTGCCGGTATATTTTTACCTCACAGCAATTTCCGCCGGATTTGCCATGGTCATATTTGAATCATATCTGAGTGCCCGGGCATTTGGTAAAGAAATAGAACTGCCGTTGCTGGCTGAGTGCAGTCTTTACAGCATCGGATTTCTTGCCTTATATATGGTGGTTAAGTTTACCGAATTAATTGTGACGGGAAATATTTCCTACCTCTTCGAATCTTCATTCCTTTCTTTCATGTTCATCGCTGAAATAACCATAGGCATCCTAGTCCCGGGCATTATACTCTCCCGCATCAAAAACAGGAGAAACCGGACAACATTATTTACGGCAGTGGTTATGATTATCGCGGGATTCCTCATGAACAGAATGAATGTGGGTGTGACTTCTATTTCAGTATATACAGGTAATAATTATTTCCCTGCTCCCGGTGAAATTGCTATTACTCTGATGATAGTTGTCCTTGGTATGATGGCATTCAAGTTTACCGTTAAAAACTTCCCGGTTTTTTCCGGACATCACTAATCTGTAAAATTAAGGCGCATCATGAATACAGAACTGACACAAACCTGCTGCTGGTCTGACTGCGGAGTGATTACCATGAAAATCTGTGACCGCAATTTCCGTTGCGGCGAATGCCCAATTGATCTTGCATTACACAATCATTCTTCCATCGCTGCCGGTGATGCTTCCGGAAGGCCGGAATATATGCTGAGCATCCGGTCACTCCTTAAAAATCTCTTTTACTCGGAAAGCTGTCTGTATCTGAAAAACCATGTTGTGTTCCGCCACTTACTGGCAAATGCATATTTAGCCGGGCTGAGTGACATGATGCGCCTTCTTTTTTTCAACTTTGAACTTTCTATTTTTAACGGTCAGGAAAAACCGGATCTGACTCCTTATTTTGAACTCAATTCACCCCTCCTCAAATTTCGTCTGACCTGCCCCGCCAGGTCCATGCTCTATATCCCTCAAAAGGAATTGCCTGTCGGTAATCAATGGAATCTGATAGCGGAATTGGGGGCTATCCCCACAGATATGCTGCTCACCAAAAAAAATTATATAAATCAGAAAATGAAGATCACCGAGGAGTTCCTTACCTGCCTCTCCTCTTCGCAACCTGACAACAGTGGAAGTACCGTGGAAGAACAGGTAAAATTCTCTTATGAGCTATTCGGAGAACGGTCATTTGTACAGCTGGCTGAGTTCCTTGGGGCAGAACCTGTATAATTTCTCAATTCTTAGAGAGCGGAAATCCGGCATTCCCTTAAAAACTGTTGAAAAACGCACTATTTGGATACTTGTTACGGCATAAAAATTGAATTGCATGTCGTAAAATATCAGGCAGTACTTGCACAGGTTAAGCGTAAAGTTAATTCTCCTCATTTCGGGGACAGTAATTCTATTTCTTGCTGGTTTTACATTTATAACCACCGCACAGCTGCGTACAAACCTTTCCGAATCCCTCAGCAGAAACAGCTATCAATTAAGTGAGATAGTTGTAAGTTCAACCCGTCACGGGATGCTCCTTAACCGCAAGGATGACGTTCATGAAATTATCCGGAGCATCGGTAAGCAGGAGGGGGTAAATAAAATAAGGATTTACAACAAAACAGGGGAAATTGTTTTTTCCACCGATTCACTGGAAATCGGAAAACTGGCGGATACACGGGCAGATGCATGTATTGTTTGCCATCAGAAAGACGGCAGCATTGCCGCTGAGCTCCCACCTGACCAGATGATGCGGATGTATAAAAATGAAAAAGGGGAAGATGTCCTGGGTCTTATCCATCCGATAAAAAACGAAAAGGATTGTTACACTTCCGAGTGTCACGCTCACTCCGGGGACAGAGCAGTTTTAGGAGTCATTGATATCATTGTCCCCACAGATTCCATGAATGCAACTATAGCAGGGCTCAACAAAAATATCGTAATCAGTGCAATCATACTGACGGTACTCCTATCGGGACTTTCGGGCATGTTCATTTTTAAGTATGTAAATAAACCGGTTCATAAAATTGTAGAGGGCATCAAGGAAGTTTCACGCGGAAACCTGTCGCATAAAATAGATTTTAAATCTAATGACGAGCTCGGGGTTGTATCGGAAGAATTTGATTCTATGACCGATAAATTGAAAACTGCCTATGACCAGCTGCAGGAGTGGTCTCAAACACTCAACCAACGGGTTGAAGAAAAGAATTTAGAACTGAAAAAAATCTACGAACAGATTAATCAGATAGAAAAACTTGCTTCACTGGGCAAGCTTTCTGCAACTGTTGCACATGAATTAAATAATCCGCTGGAAGGGATACTCACTTTTTCCAAATTGATTATCAAGAAGCTGCAAAAATATAAATCGTCAGAACATGATGAAATAATTTCCTTTCTTGGCGTTATTGCGGAAGAATCTGCACGTTGCGGCAGAATCGTAAAAGATTTACTTCTTTTCAGCCGCCAGCAGGATGAAGTGAGAGTTCTCTCAAATGCAGGTGACCTCATAGATAAATCCCTGCTGCTTATCCGGCACCATTTTGAAATTAATAAGATTACTGTTACCAAAGAATATAAAAGCTCTGATTTATCCCTGGTCTGTGACCCTCAAAGGATTGAGCAGGCAATGGTAGCATTGCTGATGAATGCGGTTGAAGCAATGCCCCAGGGCGGGCAGCTTTGCATTAAAGCCGGCAAAACAAAAGAGCACTGTTTTATTCAGATTATTGATTCAGGCAAAGGAATTTCCAAGAAGGATCTGCCATATATATTTGAACCTTTTTACTCAACTAAAACCGAACAAAAAGGAACCGGCTTAGGCCTGGCAGTTGTTTACGGCATCATAACCGGGCACAAGGGTAATATATATGTTAAAGAAACTTCAGACAACGGCACCACAATAGAAATAACATTACCGGTATAGAACTATGAAAACAAAACCTACCATATTAATTGTTGATGATGAACAAATCGTCCGTGAATCCCTGAAACAGTGGTTTATTGAAGATGATTACTGCGTGGAAACCGCGTGTGACGGTGAAACGGCACTTAAGATGTATAAGAAAGGTAAATACGATCTTATCCTCACGGATATAAAGATGCCGGGTATCAGCGGTTTAGATCTGCTGGAAAAATTAAAAGCAGAAGATCCTGCTGCGGTCATCATTCTCATTACCGCGTTTGCATCAGTTCCAACTGCCATACAGGCCCTTAAGGCAGGTGCGTATGACTACATTACCAAACCGGTTGACCCTGATGAACTTTCTCATGTGATTAAACGTGCCGTGGATCAGAAAAGACTGCTTCATGAAAATGCAGCACTCAAAGAAAATATTGATGTCATACTGAAACCGGACAATCTTATCGGGCAGAGTGAACAAATGAAAAAAATCTTTGACCTGATAAAAACCGTTGCCCCGACTGATACCACAGTTCTTATCCGAGGTGAAAGCGGAACGGGAAAGGAATTAGTGGCAAAAGCCATTCACCTGAACAGTAAAAGGAAATACTTCCCTATTATCACCGTTAATTGCGGCGCACTTGCAGAGAGCATTTTGGAAAGTGAACTCTTCGGTCATGAAAAAGGAGCATTCACGGGTGCACAATTCCGCAGAAAAGGTAAGTTTGAAATGGCACATGAGGGAACCATCTTCCTTGATGAGATTGGTACCATCAGTACAAAAATGCAGATTGAACTGCTCCGCGTCATTGAATCAAAACAATTCACCAGGGTTGGCGGTAACGAGACGATAAAAAGCGATTTCCGCGTAATTGCAGCAACCAATGAAGCGTTGGAAACCAGTGTAAAAGAAGGACGCTTCAGGGAAGACCTCTACTACCGTCTGAATGTATTTACTGTATTTATTCCCCCGCTCCGGGAAAGAACGGAAGATATACTCACACTGGCTGAATATTTTCTCGGTAAATTCTGCAGCATAATGAATAAGCCGCAGAAAAAACTTTCTCAGGAAGCAATTAATTTTATCACGCAGTATAACTGGCCGGGCAATGTCCGTGAGCTGGAAAACGCAATCGAACGTGCTGTAGTCATATCAAAATCAGATACGATCACAATCCAGGATTTACCGTTCCATCCGCAAACCGACGAACTAGTATCCGATTGCGACGATAAAACTATCGCTGCTTTAGAAAAACGGCATATTCTGAAAACACTGAACGAGAACAGATGGAATATTTCCAAAACTTCCAAGATTTTGGGTATAGACAGGGTAACACTCTA
>CAYYJL010000167.1:0-6404 GCA_964472245.1 uncultured Ignavibacteriaceae bacterium
AGTATCCGCGAGGAACATCAGATACCTGAATTTGAGTTCGAAACCATTGACCCGTATAACTCAGAAAAAACAGCTGTATATACACAGGAGCTCTACAATCTCCGCAACCGCAAAGGGCTTTCCTGGGGCAATGCAAAGTCTTTAATCCGGCAGGGTAATTACTTTGGTGCCATGATGGTTCGTATGGGTGATGCAGACGGGATGATTTCCGGGCTTACAACCTATTATCCCGAAACCATTCGTCCGGCGCTTCAGGTGCTTCAGTTGGAAGAAGGCGTAAATGTTGCAGCGGGTATGTATATAGTGCTGGTTAAAAAGCATGTATATTTCTTTGCTGATACAACTGTTAACGTAAACCCAACTGCAGAGCAGCTTGTGGAAATTGCCCACCTTGCAGCAAAAACAGTCAAACGCTTTAACACGACCCCTAAGATTGCCATGCTTTCATTCAGCAACTTTGGCAGTGCAGTTCATGCGGAATCCACTAAGATAAAACTAGCAACGCAGATGTTTAAGCAGCGCTATCCGGATTTTATGATAGATGGCGAAATGCAGGCAGATACAGCCGTCGTCCCGGAAATACTTGCAGAGTCATTCCCCTTTTCATCATTAAAAGGGAGAGCTAATGTTCTGGTTTTCCCGGGGCTTGCCGCAGGTAATATTGCTTATAAGCTGATGGCACGCATCGGCGGTGCAGTTGTTATCGGACCTATATTAATGGGCATCAGCAAACCGGTACACGTTTTGCAAAAAGGCGCGGAAGTGGAGCACATTGTGGATATGGCTGCAATTGCAGTTGTTGAAGCAAATGAAAAAATGCAGTAAATAATTATGCGGGCGGCTCTATTAAGGGCTGCCCGCGTTGTTTTGTATATACAATCCCGGTACAGTTTTATTGCTTTTGTTCAGCCGGCAGATAAATCCGGAAGGTGGTTCCCTCACCTGGTACACTGTCAACTTCAATCTTTCCGTTCATCGCTTCAATCTGATTTTTTGTAATGAACAAACCCACACCACGGCTGTCTTTGTGTTTGTGGAATGTCTTATACATGCCAAATAACTGATGTCCGTATTTTGCCAAATCCATCCCCAGACCATTATCCTCAAAAGTTAATACAAAATAATCCCCTTCTTTCCGGCAGTCAATTTTTATAAAACTCTTCTTCCCCGGGTCACTGTATTTAACAGCATTGGTAATAAAATTCATCATAATGCTGTCCATATATGCGGGAATAATTTTGATCACTGTTTCCGGTGGAATGTTATTGATTATCTCTACATTTGATTTCTCCGCAGCAATAGATACTGTGTCTATGGCACGTTCTGCCTGATGCCTCAGAAAAACGTCTGCTGTTTTTTCCTCTGACATAAGATTTATTCTCACCACTTCAGTAAGATTTTCAATCGTTTCAATCAGATTCGCAGCAGCACTCTGCAGATGTTTATAAAAAGTATTTGCGGCAATACCCGGTGCTTCTTCTCCCAGGATATCTATCAGGGATGCTATGCTTCCGGAATGGGATCTGAGATTATGCGCAACTATATGTGCAAAATTTTTCAGGCGTTCGTTTTGGCTCTGAGTAATCTCCAGCAGTGCCCGCAGTTCATTTTCATTTTTTTTGATCAGAGTAACATCTGCCGCAACGCCAAGATATCCGATAACTTTATCATTACTGATGATAGAGGTTACGGATAACAATACAGGTATATACCCGCCCTTACGGTGAACAAAATTCATTTCTCGTGTTTCCGCAAGTTTGTTTTTCGCGCTGACAACAAAAATTTCCAGGCCGCTGACTTTCGGTGTGCGGTTTTTGTTCAATTCCCGTTCAAGTTCTTTCATTTCCTCTTTAACAAGAAATGCTTCCGGTGTATACTTCCCGATAACCTCATCTGCTGTATAGCCAAGCATAAGTTCAGCCCCTTTGTTAAATGAGGTTATATTGAACTGCAGGTCGGTTCCGATTATCGCAGACTGTGTAATTGCGTTTGATAATGCCTGATAATTTGCTATTGTTTCAGACAAACGGATCTGCGCTGTCTTTAACGGGGTGATATCAACTATCTGGGAAACAAAATATCTGATACGTCCGTTGTCATCTTTAACCATTGATACAGCAAGGATTATATATACTATATCTCCGCTTTTATGGTAATACCGTTTTTCCATAGTATATGTATCCCTTTTCCCCTGTATCAGTTCCCCAAGCAGCTCAAGATCCGTATTCAAATCCTCCGGATGTGTAATCTCCTGAAATGTAAGCCGGCGCAGCTCTTGTTCAGAGTAACCCACAATCTCACAGACTTTTTTATTTACCTTCAGCCACTCTCCGTTTTCCCCTATCAGAGCTATTCCTATTGCGGCATATTCAAAACTTCCCCGAAAAGTCTGTTCACTGATTCTTAACTGTTCCTCTGCCTGTTTTCTTTCAGTAATTTCCTGATGAGTTCCATACATCATCAGGGGCTTACCATCTTTTGTATGGCTGAATACCTTTCCTCTGTCTAACACCCAAACCCATGATCCGTCTTTTTTGCGCATTCTGGCTTCATGTTCGTAATACTCCGTTTTCCCCTCAAAACAATCCTTCAGTTTTCTGTCAGATTCTGCAAGATCGTCCGGATGTGCAAGTTTAATCCATGTTTGAATACTGACCGGTTGAAGTTCCGAGAGCGTATAGCCTACAATTTCCGCCCAGCGTTCATTAAAGATTGTCTCGCCGGTTTGTATATTCCATTCCCATGTGCCTGCTCTGGTTCCGCTGATTACACTGAGTGCCCGCAGTCGTTCAACTTTAAGGCGTTCTTCTCTGTCCATTTCTTCAGTAACATCCTGAAAAGTACCCAGTATAATACTTGCCTTGCCGTTGCTTTCTTTGGCACGGCCTGTTGCCCGTACCCATTTTAAATTTCCTCTGGCGGTAATAAACCTGCACGTTACCGAGAATGGTTCCAGCATATAGATGCACTTATTAAGTGCCTCTATCAGAACAGGCCTGTCATCGTTATGATAAAATTCAATACCGTTTTCTTTGTTATGGTCAAAGGTTTTTTCAACCTCATGAATAGTATATACTTCATCAGACCAATATGTCTCTCCTGATTCAACATTAAGTTCCCAGGAACCAAGTTTACTCATTCGCTGGCTTTCATTAAACAAATCCAGCATAACGGAAAATTTATGGTTTTGTTCAACCAGCAGCCGTGATTTTCTCTTTACCTCCAAAAGCTGAATTACCTGTTTGGCTATCATCTGTAAAGAGTTAATTTCCTGATCGGTAAGCTTTTTCGGTTCTTTGTCAATAACACACAATGCCCCGAGTGCATACCCGTTTTCATTAACTAAGGGTATCCCGGCATAAAACCGCACATCCGGAGTATTAATAACGTAGGGATTATCCGCAAAGCGGTCATCATCCAGGGCATTTTCAATGATGAGCGGTTTTCCGGGTCTGTTAATAGCATGTGCACAAAAGGAAAACTCACGAGGTATTTCATGCAGTTCAATCCCCTCACTTGATATCACCCATTGTTTGTCTTCTGTTATCAGACTTATCAGAGATATTTCTGTTCTGCAGATTTTAGCAGCAAGGTCAGTAAGGCAGTCATAATCCGCCTTATCCATTTCAAGCAAAATCGGATAATTTAGAAGTTCCCCCAGGCGCTCTTTTTCATTCTTCGGTATGTCAGGTTTTTTCATTCTTTAATTTAATGTAAATCCCGCCATTCTCAAATGACTAATCATGCAATGCCCGTCGTTTAAAAGTAAAAAACCCGTTCTTTGCAAAACGGGTCTTTAATACACTGAGAAATTGTGTAAGATCAGCCGGTCAGAGTAAGACTCTTAACCTCTCAACTTTTAATTAACAATTATAAACTAATTTGTTACCCTTCCACCAGCAGTTTCATTGGCTGCTCAAGCGCCTCTATCATCCAGCGCAGAAAGCGGATAGCATCGGCTCCGTCAATAATGCGGTGATCATACGAAAGTGAAAGCGGTAACATTAAACGCGGAACAAACTCGCCGTTTTTATATACCGGCTCATACGCACCTCTTGAAACACCCAAGATAGCAACTTCCGGTGTGTTCACAATCGGAGTAAAATAGGTGCCGCCGATTCCGCCAAGGTTGGATATACTGAAACATGCACCGGAAAGATCGTCCGGACTCACCTTTCTGTTCTTCGCTTTTTCAGCTATAACAGCGAGGTCAGCGGCAATCTCAGATATATTCTTTTTATCGGCATCACGGATAACCGGAACAATCAATCCGCGGTCGGTATCAACAGCCACGCCGATGTTAAAATACTTTTTATATATAATCTCTTTCTTTTCCATATCAACGGAAGCATTAAACTGCGGAAAGTTCTTCAGCGCAGATGCAGCTATCTTTATCAATATGGCTGTTACCGTCAGCTTAGCGCCTTTTGCTTCCACCTTGGGTGAAAGTGCCTTGCGCACAGTTTCCAGATCTGTTATATCTGCTTTATCAAACTGTGTAACATGAGGCACGCTTGCCCACGCATAACTGAGATGCTCCGCGGTTTTAGCACGGATGTTGCTCATTGCCACGCGTTCAATGCTGCCAAACTTGCTGAAATCCGGCAGAGTTTCTGCCTTAATACCAAAGAGTCCGCCCTGCATTCCGCCCCCCTCAGCTCTCTGCGTATTTATTTTTTTCATGTATGCTTTAATATCATCAATGGATATTCTTCCGCCGGGTCCGCTGCCGGGCACAAGATTAATATCAACGCCTATCTCGCGCGCAAATCTTCTTGATGATGGTGCAGCAGGTGCGGGATTACCCGATACCGGTGCTTGTATATCAATCAGTATGCTCTTAGCAGAGGCAGCTGGAGTTCTTGTTGTATCAATCGGTTTTGCCGGCTCAACAGGTGCGGTTTCAACGGGAAGTATCTTGCCTTTTGTTTCCGGTGCGGAAGCGGCCTGTGCTCCCCCTTCTGCCTTAAAGACAACCTGTCCGGGTGAAACTTTATCGCCGTCCTTTATATATACATCTAGAACTTTACCTTCAAGGGAAGATGGCACCTCAATGGTTGCTTTATCAGTTTCAATTTCCAAAACAGGGTCATCAATTTTTATCTGCTGGCCTGCAGAAACAAGCACCTTCAGCACAGAAGCTGTGGTGATGTTCTCCCCTAAATCAGGAATGGTGAACTCTCTTGAACCCGGGACTGATGCCTTCGGCTCCGGTACCCGGAAAGCAGGTTCTTCCTTCTTTTCCTGAACAGGCGCTGATTCCTTTTTAACTTCCGCTTTTGCCTCACCTTCGGCTTCCACGGAAAATGCCACATCGCCTACTTTTATTTTTTTGCCTTCCTGTATATTAACCGCAACCACTTTTCCTGCAACGGAGCTTGGTATCTCTATGGTTGCCTTATCTGTTTCAATTTCAATAACCGGCTGTTCCACGGCAACGGTATCACCCACTTTTACCATTACTTTCAGTACATCGGCACTTTCAATATTTTCGCCTAAATCGGGTATCGTAAAATCTTTTTTCATAATCTCAGTTTATTTTAATATATAAAAGTTAACCGGCCTCTCTAATATATATCCGGTTACTGTGCCGGAGCGGATGGTAAATCCCGCTCCGGTTTAATATTTTGTTTATGCAGTAAACGGATTCAGTTTTTCCGGATTGATATCCAGATCCTTCATCGCCTTTTTCACTTCGCTCATCTTCATCTTGTCTTCTTTAGCAAGTGCGTACAGCGCAGCGAGAACAACATATCTCCGGTCTACTTCAAAGAAGTCACGGAGCTCTTTTCTTCCTTCACTTCTTCCGAATCCGTCCGTACCCAAGGCCATTAAATCCTTCGGCAGCCATTTGGCAACTGAATCCGGCAGCGCTTTCATATAATCTGAAGATGCAACAAAAACACCGTCATCCTTTGCAAACAGCGATGTTATATACGGCACCTTCGGTTTATCTGCGGGGTGCAGCATATTCCACCGTTCACACTCCAATGCCTCGCGGCGCAGCTCTTTATAACTGGTTACGCTGTATATATCAGCAGCAACGCCGTAATCCTTTTCAAGAATTTCAGCTGCTTTAATCACCTCATTCATAATGGTACCGCTTCCAAACAGATTTGCCTTCAGCTTTTTACCTTTTGCGGTGGAAGACTTAAACTTATACATACCCTTCAGAATGCCATCTTTTACTCCTTCCGGCATCTGCGGCTGTGCATAGTTTTCATTCATTACCGTTATATAGTAGAATATATTTTCCTGCTCTTCATACATTCTGCGTATACCGTCTCTGATAATAACAGCCAACTCATACGCAAACGCGGGGTCATAGGTAACAAGATTAGGCACAGGGTAGGCAAGCAAATGAGTCTGTCCGTCCTGATGCTGCAAGCCCTCGCCGTTCAGCG
>CAYYJL010000168.1:0-2346 GCA_964472245.1 uncultured Ignavibacteriaceae bacterium
TCAAAAGATTATCTGGTAAACCTGAGAATGGGCTGGCTTAACTACAAACTGGAATCATATAAAAAATCTGAAGATTATTACCGCAAAGCAATAGAGCTGAACGGCAAATCAGTGGAAGCATATATAGGGCTCACCTATCCCCTCTCCGCAAAGAACGACTGGAAAGAGGTAGAAAACATATATTACATCATACTAAAAGCAGATGCGATGAACTACACTGCCAATCTCCGCCTGGGACAGATATATCTGAGCCGTGCTGATTATACAGGAGCAAAAAAATATTTTGAAAAAATTTATTGGCTGTACCAAAGTGACTATGAGATAAATCTTTCCTACGGTTGGGTTATGTATTATCTGGGTGACAAAAATACCGCAAGAGAAATGTTTACCCGTGTTCTGATGCAAAACAGTTCAGATACATCTGCAAAAGAAGGATATAATCTTGTTAAATAATAGATTTGTTATCAGAACATTTCTGTTCATTCTGGGGTTATCCTTCGCAAAGACGGAGTTTTACGGTCAGACTGTATATACGTCCCCCTCATTATTTGTAACATCAGGCAACTATTTTACAAACAGATCATCCCTGGGTACTGACTTTTTTCTTCCTGTTACCTTCAACGGTCAATACTCCGTAGGAGCAGGTTTCTCTGCCGTCACCATAAAAGAGCCGGAGTGGGAGTACAAGCAGACTCTGATACCTCTCTCCGCCGGATATTTTTCTTATCCCTGGCAGGGACGGTTTGCTTACACTTCACTGAAGGGCAATTATGATTATAAACTTTTGACCGGTTATAACTATGAAGATAAAGGAAGTATCATCTCAGGTGAGCTCCACTATTGGAAGGATTATGATAATTTCGGGTTACAGTATGCATATCATGATTATTCCGGAATCCTGAACACCGACAGTCTCAATCAGATAACCGTTCAGCAGATTCAGGCGCGTTATGAATTTGTTATTATACCGGAATTATATCTTTCACTTCGACCGGGGGCAAGTCTGCTCTCTGATGACAGAAATCTCTTTTTTTTATCAGCCAAGCTCCACTATTTCCCCACGCCTGAACTGATCCTCAGAACTGGCGGATTTGTTGGCAAACGGGCATACTATTTTGATAATGATACTTTTTCACTGTTTAATCAGTTTGCTACCCAAAAATCTCAGGTTTTTATTCAGGCGGAATATTATCCCCTTCTTAATCTTAAACTAACAGCAGGATATCAGACAACACAGTTTGAGGGATATAACATCAATTATATTTACGGAGGAGTGAGTATTCCGGTGTTGTTTAAGTTCTAAATGGTTCCCGAAGATGCGTGAGAAATTATTTCTCGATCAGATAGAAAAATATAATGCCATGTGTTCGGGATTTTTTTAATTTGTGGTTCTTCCTTTATCTATAGTAATTTCTATTTTCATCCCTTCAGGTTTTTCTGCGAACCCGCAGCGCGGGTGACCGATTTATAACAGAACTAATCAAAAACCAAATTATAACAGATGTTACTTTAATAAAACCGATTTTATCTGCTTGCTGCCAATTTTGCTTTGCAGCCGCACAATATAAACTCCCGAGGATACATTCGATCCAAATTGATCTTTACCGTTCCAGTCATACCTTTCCCTGTTTCCGGTACCGATTCCCTCTGCCAAAGTAATAATCTGCCTGCCCATTACGTCATAAATCACCACTGCAAACTCCTTATGCAGCGGTACCGTTACCTCGTACGATTGAGTTGCATTAAATGGGTTAGGAAATGCAGAAATCGAAAAATTATCCGGTGATGCTATCTCATTCTCTACACTTGTTCCAATATTTGTCTTGTAAATTTTCGAGAACTGTCTGATTTGGAATGAATTAAAATTATGTGTAATATAATCCTGAGATATTATCACTTCCATCTTTCCATCACCATCAATGTCATACATAGTACCCCCAAAATATTGACTGCTGACACCCTGAGGTACACGGTCAATAAATTTTACATAATAAAGTGCATAGTTGTGAGCATTAGGGAAACCCCTGAAGGTCAAAATAAAAAACACACCATCCAGACAGATAATTAGCTCGTCAACCCCGTCTCCGGTGATATCTTTCGCAAGCATATTATATGCTGAAAAAGAAAATATTCCAGGTATCTCAATTCTTGCAACTGGCTGAAACTGATTGTCTCCGGTTGCCTCAAATGCTGTAAAACGAGTTATACCAACGCCATCCCTAAATGCGTCACCCCCCACCCAGAACTCTTTTTTACCATTGCCATCTATATCATTGCTTGCTGCGTGTATATAAGGATTTGAATGTCCAACCGTTCCAGTCCAAGAGTTCGTGTAGTTACCAAGCG
>CAYYJL010000168.1:2356-4979 GCA_964472245.1 uncultured Ignavibacteriaceae bacterium
GCCGGTGAATATTCTAGTACCTGAATATCCCCTCTCAGATTACCTAATACAATGTCGGCATATCCATCACCATCTATATCTTCTGCGGAAAATCCGGCAGCATATTCATCAATCTGCATAAATTCAAAAACACTATCAAATCCATTCTTTTCAGTATTTACTGTCTTTATAAAGTTTCTTCCGGGTGAAGCCAGTGAATAATAAACTAAATCAGTATTGCCATCCAGATTAAAATCTCCAAAAGTTGGATCATTCATTTGATGCCCCATATAGTTGATAAACATTTGATTTGTAGGCAGAGAATTATTTTCTAAACCTCCCATAACAAAACCGTACCTGCCACTCGGTGAAGAAAGAATATAAACATTATTCCTTGCGCCACCTAATATATCGAACATTGCTTTTGGCTGACTAAGAGAATCTATATATATATACTTAACATCAAACTCATCTATTACCGGATTAAATTCAAATATTTTTGCAGGAAAAGGAAAATTAAAATTATTTTCAAAATATATATCATTACCATAAATCTCTGCAAATCCATTACTATTCGCGTCCCCAATCAATACGGGGCTAACTTCATTGCAAGTTGCATTAATCTCTTTCCAAAATGAGTAGCGTTCATGGTATTGAAGTGTATCCACGTTGAGGACATCAATTACAATGGTATCTAAATCCTGGGGAAGCTGTTTAACATCTTCAGAATATAAACTCTTTACAACATATTTACCATTTGGATAGGTTATGAGGAACAAACTATCCGAATTATTATAGTTCTCAATTACAATATTTTTTTTTGATAAATGCTGTAATTTCTGTTGCAGCTTTTGAGCGTGCAACAGTGAATTCAGGAATACAAGGCAAAATAAAATATAACTCATACAATCCATTTTCCTAAAAGTAAAAATATCAGGTCACCTGAGCAATCAGGTGACCACATAAAATGTTTTTAGAGATTATTTTAATAAAGCCAATTTAATGGTACGAACAGTTTCGGCTAATGTTAACCGGCAAAGATACATCCCACTTGGTAAGTTTTGTCCATCAAACTCTTTCGTATGGAGTCCTTTGGTAAGCGGTTGATTAATCAATATTGCCACCTCGCTACCATTCATATCAAATATCCGCAAATCCACAAATTGTTCGCTTTCCAAAGCGAATGAAATTCTGGTTGTTGGATTAAACGGATTAGGATAACTGGTAAATAAAGAATAATCCATATCCTGAGATAATCCATTTACTGAATATTCTTTGAGAAGTTCACCCCCTGCAACATAACAAATCACAGTATTCGAATATGCTGATTCATTACTATTCAAATCAACCGCCGTAATTTTATATTGAATCTGAGTTCCGGCGGGATCCCCTGACTGCCTTAAATTAAGTGTGTTGTCAATGTAATATAAATTTGTTGTTGTAGTCAGGTATATCCATGAATCACTTCCGTATTTACGATATACTTTATAACTGTTAATATCGGCTTCATTGTTTCTGCTCCATTCAAGCCGGGGATGACCAGTTTGATTCACCTGAGCGAGGTTTTGCGGAGCTAGAGGCGCAGCATCATTTTGCTTAAATTTAATGTAATTATCTGTGCCATATTTCCACACACAATAAATGTCATTGGAAACAGATGTCATTCCTGAAATGCTTATCGAGCTGCCTTGCTCGATTTCAGTCGCACTGCTCCAGGAACTATTGTTATGCGTTCTGAATTCGAGATGATTGCCTGCATACAGGATATGTGAATATCCATTCGATGTTGTGATGAACGAAACCGGAGCCAATACATTAGTAGCCTGGAAAAGTTGTTCGGCAGATGACCAGGTTGTGCTGTTAACTGCCCGCATTTTTACATTGAGATTATTATAAAACAATCCCATCCCCCCGACAAACTCATAGTAAAAATTAAACAAGTTACCATTCCCAACACCAATTCTTTCCAATGATGATGCTGGAGTAGGTCCAAATACTGCCTGAGAATTTTCCCAGGTTGACTGATACTTATCTCTGACTCTGGCTGTTCCCTGATTACCTGGGTTTTGATTATAATTACCGGTATTGTAGGAAATATGAACTCTGTCTTGTGAAACAGCTACACTGGCAAATCCTCCATTAATATTTGATTCATCAGTCACTTCCTTATAATCTACCCAATAATATTGAACATTTAATTTGTAATAGTATGTTTCATAATTATAACCATTATTTTGAAGAGAATAAACCAGATGGATAACACCGTTATCAAAAACAGCATCCAAGCTGTTGCAGGTATTTGTTGAAATATTTATTTCTGGAAGATTGTTCCAATTACCTCCGGCATTTGTTGAATATTTCCCTTTTATATATCCGCCATCACGATAAATAATGTAAACCTTATCGTTTGAACCTGTTATTGAAGGGAAACTGCCAGAGGAAGAAATTGTAGCAGAAGTAGCTACAGACCCGGAAGTATTAAGCCGAAAATACTTTATCGAGCCGTTTTGCCCCTCTCTTAGAACTAAGTGAATCCCATCCCTATTGGCAAACTGATCTAATTTGTCAAGGTAGGGCTCACTAATGGAAGTTGTAACCACAGACTGCCACTGCTGTGCCCAAATGGGGGGGGGGGGCGATTAAA
>CAYYJL010000168.1:4989-6375 GCA_964472245.1 uncultured Ignavibacteriaceae bacterium
GCACCGCCCCCCCCACGACCCCCCCCCCCCCCCCCTCCACTCCCCCCCCCCACCCGCCGCGGGGGCGATTAAAAATAAAGCGAGAAAAAGGAAAAATTTGGTTTTCATAAAGGGTCCCTTAAAATTGTTTTAAATCCACCTAAACCTAAAAACAGTTTTTTTGAAAGTCAAGTGAAAAATACAAAAAAGATGAAAAAATTTATCCCTTTTGATTAAACAAGATTTTCATTTTTGTGTTTTCCAATCTTATTTTATGATTCACTAACTTTGCATTTACACAATTTTAATTGCCATGAAAACGATAAAAGACCTTAACCGCATTGCAGAAAAGAAAACCCGCAACATCGTCGGGATGATGTCAGGCACCTCACTGGACGGGCTTGATATATCCCTGATGCAGATTAAAGGGAGCGGAACCCGGACCCGGATATTGCAATCAAAAAATTACGCCTTCCCGCTTCCCCCCAAACTGAAAGAAATGCTCCTGAGGAATTCGCAGGTCAATGGCGGATCTGTCACTGAAATCTGTAAGCTGAACTTTATGATTGCCCGGCTTTATGCCAAAGCTGTCAACAGAATTCTGCTGGAAAACAATTTAAAACCGGATGATATAGATCTAATTGGCAGCCACGGTCAGACTATTCATCATCTTCCACTCAGTAAAAGAGAACTTGGAATGGAGACCACATCTACACTGCAGATTGGTGACCCGGCTGTTCTGGCTAAACTGACGGGATGCATTGTTATTGGTGATTTTAGAACAGGCGATATGGCACTTGGCGGTCAGGGTGCGCCACTTATCCCCTATTTTGATTTTGTCATGTGTTCATCAAATAAGGCGGACAGGGGCCTGCTTAATATCGGAGGGATATCTAATATTTCTGTCATACCAAAAAACTGCAAACCGGAAGATGTTTCCGCATTCGACACCGGGCCTGGAAACATGATAATTGACTACGTTGTACAAAGACTGTTTCAAAAACCTTACGATAAAAACGGAAAAATTGCTAAACGTGGAAAAGTACAGGAACAGATTATTAACTATCTGGGATCAACCGATATCAATCTGAATCAAAGGCCGCCAAAATCCACGGGGCGGGAATTTTACGGAGAAAAATACTGCAACGCTCTGCTGAAAAAGTTTAAGAACGTACCGGGGCAGGATATTGTTGCTTCGGCAACATATTACACGGCATGGTCAGTACAACAGAATTATGAAAAGTATATACTCCCGAAATCAAAAATCAATGAATTAATAATAAGCGGAGGCGGCAGCCGTAATGAGACGTTATTACAGTATTTTAAGTCTCTCTTCGGCAGCGAAATATCAATTATGACCTCATCAGATATTGGTGTTGACCCCGATTTTAAAGAGGCACTCTGTTT
>CAYYJL010000169.1:0-1446 GCA_964472245.1 uncultured Ignavibacteriaceae bacterium
GATGTGCATGAGGAGGGTGAAGACAGCTTCATAGGTGAACATGCCCGCGTAGGTTACTCCATGGAGGAGCTACGGGATAAACTGAAACCGTATGGTCTTTCCGTTTACCGTCACAGATATACCTATGCGTTCTGGGGCGATAAGGCATGGCGGCTCGGTATAAAATATCCGATGATGCTCCTTAATGTTTCAAAAGTCTTTCTTGTACTGCTCCCCTTTTACTATCTGCTGACGTTCCCTTTCACGTTTATTATGATGTATATGGATTATAGTATGAATAGTCCCAAGGGTGCAGGCATCAATCTTATTGCAAAAAAAACCGGTACTTCAGAAAATTAAAAGTAAGTATGCACTCCGGAAGGGGTGCATATGCTTTTTTCAAGTCAGCCGGATTTTACTTACATTTTCCAGCCGGATATATATACCGGAATAATTTGAGAAGCAGGTGCAACAATGTCCAAACAAAAGAAAAGCGGTAATCTCTCTAAAAACAAAGGCACAAAAAGTGACGGGTTTCTTGCCTCCTTTGATGCCAATAATCTGATACCGGAAAAATACCACCTCCCCGTTGTCCTCGGCATAATAACCATACTTTTCCTCATCTTTCTCAAACCCCTGTTCTTTGGCGGTATGTCATTTGAGTCGGGTGATATTATTGCTGCTGAGAGTTCTAAGCCCTATCTGAACAAAGTGAGGGATGGTTTCAGCTTGTGGAATCCGCATATATTCTGCGGCATGCCCGCATACTCAATAGGTATTGATTTCACCTGGTTTAATATAATTTATGTTGTATTTACAACAGCAAGAAATATTTACACCAGTCTGTTCAGCGTGGATTATATAAAGTGGACCTTTTATCTGCTCCTGCTGGCAGTTAATATGTTCTTTCTGGTACGCCATCTCACCAAAAATTTCCTGGTCGGGGTATTCAGCGCGATATCAGTTTCCTTCAGCACCGGTATTATTGTTTTCCTTTTCATCGGCCATGTTACCAAGCTCACTTCGCTTGCATGGTATCCGCTTGTATTTTTAATACTGCTCAAGTTTTATGAAGAGATACGCCTGCGGGATTTCTTCATCCTTACTGTTGCCCTGCAGTTGATGATTCAGGGTTTCCACCTGCAGATTATTTTTTATCTGCTGCTCTCTATCGGTATATACTACCTGTATAATTTAACCATTGGCTCCAAAAACAACGAGCAAAGGATCCGTTATTTCAAATCTGCTGGCTTGCTGACAGGGGCCATTGTTATCGCCTTTCTTATCCAGGCAGACCACTTTTCGCAGATATATGAATACACACCATATTCAACACGCGGCGGCAAATCCGTAACCGAGATTGCGTCCGGTGCAACAGAGAAATCCGCTTCTGACTATTATGAATATCACACCAACTGGTCGTTTTCCCCCGGTGAAATTGCCACGTTTATTGTTCCCTCATTCTAC